>CAKQTF010000074.1 GCA_934276695.1 uncultured Spirochaetales bacterium | reverse complement strand
ATGGAGCCTTGACTCCAGAGCCTCTTCCCTCAGGGCAAGCTGTGACATGGCATTATCGCTGCTCTCCCTGAGCTCTGTTATGGACCGATCGAATCCGTCTATAAGCGCATCAAGGTCAGAATGCCTCTTCTCCATAAGCGCAGAGAGCTCTGATGCAAACTTATCAAAGCACTCCCTTATCTGAAGTGAGGCATCTTCCTTAGCCTTATCAGCAGTCTCACTGAATCCTGAAAGATCTGAATCAAGCCTTTTCCTGGCATCATCAAGCCTTGAATCAATGGAACTGCCAAGCTCTGCTATCCTCGTCTCAATCTCTTCCTTCTTTCTCTCAGCATCGCTCTTAAGAGCCTCAGCTGCACCTGAGATCTCAGCAGATTTAGCCGATGCAAGATCATTCACGGATGCAGAGAACTCAGATACAGCAGCATCAGAATCCTGCTTTATCCTGTCCCTCTCAGCCATGAGTTCTGACAGATCCGATTCATGGCTCTGCTTATCGCTCTCAAACTGACTTTCAAGGATGCCTCTCTCTTCAGCTATCTGATCCCTGAATGCCTTAAGATTGGCCTTTTCACCATCTAAGACGGAGATTATCTCGTTCTGCTTATCCGCAAGAGCCTCATTCCCATCGGAAAGAAGCCTTTCCTGTCTTTCGCACTCCTCAGAGAATCCGGTCTTCTCAGCTGCGATGAACTCAGCAAGCTGGCTTTTGTACCGCTCTATTGATACAGCGAACTGGGAAAGCATCTCATCATTGTCTTCCTTCTGCTTCACGGCAGCCTTCTTAAGGCCTTCCTCAGTTGATGCAACAAGCCTGACATACTCGGTCTTCATATCCTGGATCCTGTTAGTCAGCTTCTCAGCATCCTCCTGAAACTGCTGCACGAAATCATGCACTTCCTCTGCAGCCCTGACCTCTTTCTGGACCGCCTGGATCCTGACTTCAGCCTGTTCTGTCTGGGCTTTCAGCTTCTCAAGGGCAACTCTATAGTTCCTGCATACGCTATCCAGTGCATTGAGCTCTGCCTGATGGACTTTGAGTATATCAAGGGAAGCTGCTACATTATCGATTGTCGACTGAGCCTCCTCGATGCGTGCAGATACCATCTGCTCACAGTCCTTTGCTGTTGCGACAACCCTGTCTGAGGATGTCTTCACCTCATTCCTGAATGAAGCTATCTTGCTGATTACATTCTTGAGTGAGCGATCCCTCTTATCTGATGCCCTGAGCACTAGTGTGATAATGAGATTAATGAAAAAAGCCAGTAAAATAGCACCATATACAATCGTCATATTGCTATCCATAGTAAACCATCCTCCATTTAGCAGAAGAGCCTGTCCCGGAGCTCTGCCCATGATGATGCGACTATATCAGCAGAGCTCTCCGTCTTTCTCCGTGAAATCAAGGCTGTACGCATCCCTGCGCGCCTTCCTCCTTCAATATCCTTCCTCTCGCTATCCCCTACATAAAGAATGCTGCTTCTGCCGCATCCTATTTCTGATGCCAGGATATCGAAAGGTGTCCCATTAGGCTTAAAACGCCCGAAATCCTCACTTGAGAGCTTAATATCAAAGAGATCATCAAGTCCCATTGCATCCAGCTTCACGCCAAGCGGGAAATCAGACAGGACCCCAAGGACAAGGCCCTCTGACTTTGCCATCTCCAGAGTACCCCTCACATCAGGGTAGCTTTTCAGATTACGGTATGATATTTCCCATCTATCATGGAATACACGCTTCTCTTTCTCCAGGAATCCATCCACTGTCCTATCATCATGCCTGCCATACATTATAAGGCATGCCCTCTCTGCATATTCACGATGCGACATCGGCGGCAGAGAGGCAAAGCCATCCTCTCTCCGTACTGTCTGCCGCATCTTATTGTATTTGATAGCATAGATAGGATGGCAGACCGACGACTCAGCAAGCCGCAGATACATGGCGCGCTTCGGATAGAAAGTGCCATCAACATCGCAGACAATGGCTTTAATATCATTATCCTGCAGAAAACCCATTTACTTTGACCTCTTCTTCTGCTTTGTATTCCTCAGGATTGTCTCAGCCCTGTCTCTCTCTTTCCCTATCCTTGCCTTTCCGCCAGGCTTTCTGGCTATGCCGCTCTTCCTTGAAGACGGCTTCGAGGAGTTCTGCTTGACAATCCTCTGAAGAGCAGCCTCTTTTGAATCAGGCCCCTTCTCATTCAGGCTCGGATTCCTCCGCCTCTCCCTCAATGAGATCTCAATCGGAATATAGCTGAATCCGAAATCAGACCTTATGCAGTTCTTCAGATAGGATTCATAGGTCTCAGGGAAGCCGGAGATCCTATTGACGAAGAACAGGAACCTGACAGGAGTGACTGAAACCTGTGTGCCATACTGGACTTTATAATGCCCCTGCGGCCCGCGCGGAGGCTCATTCTCTGCAGTCCATCTGGAAAGGGCATTGTTAAGAGCACTTGTATCGATTCTCTTATTCAGCTGTCTCCAGACCTGCCATACAGTATCAAGAAGCTTTCCGATGTCCCGGCCTTCCAATGCGGAAACAGGAACAAGCGGAGCGAAGCTAAGAACCGGAAACAGGAATCTGACTCTGTCCTTTATCGCTTCGAGCTGATTGGCCGGGCCATTAAGCGCATCGATCTTGTTCAGCACAAGGACAATCCCCTTACCTCTGCGGACAATAAGCTGGGCTATCTTCTTATCCTGATCAGCCAGGCCTTCCTTGACATCTATCATGAGAAGAACAACATCTGCCTCATCGATGGTCTTTATCGCCCTGTTCACAGAATAATACTCGACATCTTCCTCAACCTTGCTCTTCCTTCTTATGCCTGCTGTATCAAGGACGGTGTAATCTGTCCCTTTGTATACAAACGTTCCTCGCATTACATCCCTTGTTGTTCCAGCAATATCACTGACAATCGATATATCACGTCCTGTCAGGAGGTTCGTCAGCGTGCTCTTGCCTGTATTAGGCTTACCGAGAATCGCAAGCTTTATCGTCTCAGGCTCATCAGGTATCTCTTCTGTCCTTTCCATATCAAGCATTCCAAGAAGCGTATCCTCAAGCTCCTCTATGCCTAGGCCATGCGCCGCGGAAATACCGACTACTCTCTGGAATCCATGTGCAAAGTAATTCCAGACAAGATCCTCCCTGGATGGATCATCAACCTTATTGACAGCAAGGACAACCTTATCACAGTATGGGCGCATGGACTCGAGCAGCATCTGGTCCTCTGCTGTGATCTCCATTACATCCATCAGGAATATGATTGCATCACTCATATCAAGCAGTGACATGGACTTCTCTGTCACAGCAAAGTCAAGCCCTTCCATATCAAGCTTGACGCCACCGCTGTCCACAAGAGTGACAGGATGGTTTCCGAGAAGCCACCTCTCAGGAATAGGATCCCTTGTGACTCCCGGTGTGGGATCTGTTATTGCGCGTCTCTTCCCGATAAGCCTGTTGAACAGTGTTGACTTGCCAACATTCGGGCGCCCGATTATCGATATCATCGGAAGGGATGTATCTATATCTGCCTTATTTCTTATATCAAGCTTCTCCATTACTGAATTCCTTTAGCTCTTTCTTAATATCTGCAATATTATCATATGCAAGCACTCTGTCTGCCAATGCCCTTGCCTTCTGCCAGCTCAGACCCATTATCATGGATTTTGCCTCAAGAATCGAGCTAGGCGCCATGCTAAGCTTGCAGAATCCCATTCCGATCAGCAGAGGGATATACTCAGGATCTCCTGCCATCTCACCGCATATCGAGACTTCCACACCGGCTTTTCCTGCATTATCAAGAACCATTTTCAACAGGCTCAGATGAGCAGGATGAAGAGGCTGGTAGAGATATGAAACCTTCTCATTGCCTCTATCAACTGCGATAGTATACTGGATTAGGTCGTTAGTACCAATACTCATAAAATCGACTTTTCCAGCAATCGCACGGCTAGTGAGAGCTGCAGAAGGTACCTCTATCATTGTACCTACCTTGATATTCTCATCAAAGGCCTCCCCTGAAGCCCGTAGCTCATCCTTAATGCTCTCAAAGAAATCCAGAGCTGCTTCAAGCTCTTCAACTCCTGTGACCATAGGGAACATTATGCGGATATTCCTGTATTCAGATGCTCTGAGTATCGCTATAAGCTGTTTTCTGAAGAAATCCCTGTTATTGAGGCAATAGCGGATAGACCGCAGTCCGAGAAAAGGATTCTCCTCATCCTTACCCACATCATTGACTGTCTTATCACCGCCTACATCGAATGTCCGGATAGTCACAGGGCCTATATTCCTGAACTTATAAGCAGCATCCCTATACACATCTGACATCTTTATATCATCATCTGTGTATTCCTTATTCATATAGAGGATCTCTGATCTGAAGAGCCCTATACCATCTGCGCCCTCAGAGAGAGCGCAGTCAATGCCATCCTCATCACCGACGTTCGCATACAGCTTTATCTCACGGCCATCAACAGTCCGTGCCGGAACTGCGGTAAGCCTATGGAGCCTCTCCTTTTCCTCTGCAATCCTCGCGGCACTTATCCTGGCACTGGATATTACATCCGCATCAGGATCCACGATGAGTTCACCATGAAGGCCATCAATTATAATACTGTCATCATTCCTGATATCATCAATCGAGGAGATTGAGAAGACAGCCGGGATGCTGGCTGCATGTGCAAGAATAGCCACATGGCTCGTTTTCCCGCTGTATTTAAGTGCTATGCCCTTTATGAGATCAAGAGGAAGGTTCAGAAGCTCTGAAGGCACAAGATAATCAGCAACTATTATCGATGGGGATTTCAGTTCAAGAGAGATCTCCGCCCCTGACAAGCGGGAGATTATCCTGTCCCTGATATCCTTGAGGTCAATTGCCCTTTCAGCAAAATACTCACTGCTGCCTGAAGTCAGCATGGATATGTACTGGTCTATCACGCTTTCGACTGCCCAGGCCGCATTATAACGGCTGGACCTGATCTTATCTGACACTGCCTTCTCAAGCTCAGGATCGGACAGCATCGATTTCTGGACTTCAACAATGGCCTTTGATTCATTATCCGAGCATTTAAGCGATGAAAGCTTCTCAATAAGGCCATCCACTGCCTCATGAAATGAACCAATCTCTGATTCTATAGCGCATTCCTCTATAAGATAATGAGATACTTCACAGCTTCCGTGCCTATACACATAAGCTTTACCGAATGCGATATTCTCCGTTATTCCTATACCATGCAAGACCTTCATACCCCATAATATAGGCTTTAGAAAAAACGCTGTAAAGACAGAAGTGTTGCATCTGTAACAAAACAATTGCGTCATTCTGATTGCATTTTCCATAAAGAAAATAAGGACAGACCTCAATCCAGAGTCCAGTGCCAGCAGAAAGCATGGGGGAAAAGAGAAAATCAGAACTCACTACACCAGCTGGCCATAAAAGGGTACAATATCATCATGAAAGAAGATGGAAGAAGCCCGGAGAAGGCCCCTCTAAGATATGTGCTGATCTATTCAGTCCTGCTTGCGGCCTTCACTGCAGCCTCGGTATTCATTGTATTGCCATATGCAAGGAAGAACATTGAGGAATCAGGCATGGAAACGCATTACAGGCTCTACATGAAAGAGAAGGAGCAGGCTGATCCTGAGCTCCTGTCCGTACCTCTGTTCTCAGGCCAGCAGATAAGCTACATGGAAAGGGAGATCAGCGGACGGGGACGTGACAGACTTCATCTTGCGATCGAAGCAATGCTTCTTCCGCTATCTGCTGAAGAAGCAGAAGCAGGCCTATCATCAGCCATTCCTGATAAGACAAAGCTTATCGGAGCATCAGAGAAGAACGGATACTTCTTCATAGAGCTGTCGAAGGGCTTCCTGAGTGCCGAGAGCCAGGAAAAAGCCCTTTACCAGCTCAGGAAGCTCCTTGAGATGGACAGTGAGGTGAAAGGCCTTACAGTCCTATGC
>CAKQTF010000073.1 GCA_934276695.1 uncultured Spirochaetales bacterium | reverse complement strand
AGATGGGCCTCTCCCGACGTCGCAGCAAGCCCTGATGGGAACTTCATCGTATTTGCATACCAGTCGCCTAGGCTTGTCCTGTCATTCCTTCTGGCTCCGAACCAGCCGTCATCGAGGATTATCCCTTCAAATCCGAGCTCTTTGGCTTTCTTTGCCATCTGGGCTGCCTTCTTCTCATTTATGCTGTAATGAGCGCTTTCCCAGGATCCTAGCATCACAGGCCTCAGCCTGTTTTTCCATAGGCCTCTTCTGATATGCCTTTCTATGAAGATGTGGGATATGTCAGAGAGCGCATCAAGGCCTGATGGGCTGTACATCATCACAGCCTCAGGGGATTCTAGGACCTCATCTTTATCAAGAGGCCAGAAGAGCATATCGCTGTTCATGCCCCAGACGGCATGCGTGATCCCGCTGCTTGTTACTGATATGCTTTCCCTGTGTGCTGATGAATAGACCAGGTTAAGGGCATAGCACTCATTTCCTTTCTCAAGAATGAAGCCTGGATTCGCATCCGGGCCGGATGCGAGATGCCTTGATTCTGTGATGAATGTCCCGCGTCTGAGCTCTGTTACTGACTCCTCTCTCTCATTGGCCCATGAGCCCTGGAATGTATGTATCCTGAATCCTGTTGCCCTGAAGTCAAGATTGCCGGATGCGAGAGCCCTCACATAGAGCCGGCTGCTGCCGGTGTTGATTATGGAATTGCGTCTGGTTATGGTATCTGATGCGCTGAATATAGTGTAGTATGATATCACAGCAACTCCGGCATCATCATCCCTGTATGTGACTTCGAGTGTCTCAGCCTCATCTTCCGATGCAAGCGCCTGCGGCATTGAGGATTCCCTGAATCTGACTATTCCCCTTGTTATCTTGTAGCTGCTGAATCTCAGGTTAAGTGTCCTTTCTCCGTTCTCTCCATAGCTGACAGCTACTGCTGGCACTCTGTAATCGCCTCTGCCTTCAGCAGATAGCTCAAGAAGCGCATCATCATATGATATCATCTCATTCCTATCTGCAAGCACTGAGAGCCCTGGTGCTGACAGATGCTTCTCCCTCAGTGCCGATATGCTGAATGCAGGATCCCGCAGCTTTCTTCCGTAATGGATATGCTCGATGGCTCCATTCGGCAGCAATGCAAAGACATAGCTTGTGTTTCTTGTTGATAAATGGAATATGGAATTCTGTTTTATATCTATCATAGCTAGCCTCGGAAAAATATATTAAGATAATAGTAAGTCAATATTAGTCTAAGTGAAAGGGTTTGCCAAATGGATATTAGACGCCTCGCTCTCTGGGAAGGAAGATATGCAACTTACATGTCGAATGGCACATTCAGCTCTGTGATTGAGGATCAGGGTGAGGTCGCGCTTGAGATCAGTGCAAGAATGCCGAGCGGGGCAGTTGTCTCACCTCTCTCCCTCCCGTATTTCCGGGGGACCGGCTCAGGCGTGTTCTCTGATGAGAACAGCGTATGGTGGCAGCAGAAGCAGGGGCTTTATCAGGCAGGCGGGGCGTATTTCAGCTTCCCGGATGGACAGGATGACCATGTCAATACTACAGGGACATACTGGATGCTGAGGCGTTATGGCATCGAGGATGAGTATTCCGCGCTCTGGAAGTACTCTGAGATGAAATCCCGTGAGATCGGCAACAGGTTCCATATCGGGCGTGTGGATGTTGTCCTTCCCGATAACAATGTGCTTTATACTGCAATCAGGATCACGAATACAGGGGACGAAGTCCTCAGAGGCAATCCGTCATGGATAAGCATGCTATCATCACCGCTGATCGAGACTGGCTCCTTCATAGGCACAAATGCGCGCTATTTCTCTTCATATCCGCTTTCAAGGAGAGAGAGCGGTGTGAACAGGCTGGAGCCAGGCATAGTGTTTGAGAGCCTTAAGAAGGCTCCTCTTGCAGGAGGAGGCAATGCTGATGTCTCTGTTGTCCCGCCGCCTTCAGGCACTTATGACTATATGATCGGAAAGCTGTCTGATGAAGGGAAGGCAAACTGGATCACAGTGATCAATCCTCAGAATCAGATGGTGTATATTGCATTCACGCCAAGTGTGGCAGCAGAGGATGAATATGCATTCCCGGATGTCGCTATCTGTGAGAACTATTATGGCAGGATGGATGCTCCATGGGCTCTCTTTGATGGTGCGACACCGCAGGTGAATGCAGTCTCAATAGGCTTCAACTCAGGACCTAAGGGCTCGGATAATTTTGCATTGGAGCCAGGTGAATCAAGGAACTTATATATCGGCAATGCATTTGAAAGCTATGATAACCCAAGGATAAGCCTCGGGTACTACTCCAATACAATAACACCCAAGGGCTTTCTCCTGAAAAGAACAAAGAGCTATGCATTCATCAAGGCCGATACATCATTCTCTGCGCTTAAGAGAATAGCAAAGCCTCTGTTCTTCCAGGCTTCAGGCAGCAATCAGTAAACCAGATAGCTGCTGCCTGCCGGCTCAGGAAGGTCGCCGCTTCTCCATGTGAAGCCAACGTATCCCTTGATGTCTCCTGTGATTCTGTTTGAGGAAGATGTCCTGTCTGCAAAATTCGTGAAGAACAGGTATCCTGTTGCTCCGATTGTGAGTCCGAGTGCAGTGTATGAGCCTGGATAATATGTGTAGAATGCATCAGCTGTGATTCCGATTGTTGCATAGTCATATTTCGTGCCGCTGTTTGCTCTGCCTGTCTCTGCATAGATTGCTGGCCCAAGCATTATGTTCACAGTGCTCCTTGCATCAGGAGCAATCACGATTACAGGCCCTGCTGACACAGCCACAGCTACATTAAGGTCGTTGTTCGGGAAAAGGAAATCAAACTCAGTGCTGCTTCCGATTCCGAAATAAGCATGCCGGTCAATCTGGGCTGCATACTGGTACTTTGCATTTCCTCCGAATGAAGGAAGCTTCTGGATCAGGCTGAATCCTCCGGAAAGGTTTGCAGATACGAAATCCATATCCCCTGCAGTGAGAGATGATGCTGCAACGCACACTATCAATAATAATGCTAAAAATGTCTTTTTCATGTTTTAAGGTTAAGGCTCTGGAGGTAAGAAGTCAAATGATTGCTGCATAGCTCACTGATTAATATTACCCCTTGATTTTATCCTCTCTCTCTGATAGATTAAGAAAAGCATTCATATGGTGTCGTGCCCGAGTGGCCTAAGGGGACGGTCTGCAAAACCGTTTTTCATCGGTTCGAATCCGATCGACACCTTGCGGTAAGCCAGAATCTGAGATAGGTTCTGGTTTTTTTATTATTCTATAAATTCTTAACATAAAAATAGCGTAAAGAAAACGAAAAAAATTGACAGAATAGAACGGGGGATTCTTGGTATGAATCAATACTAAAAAGGAGAGTGTAGCATGAGAAAAGCTATTTCTGTCATTCTTGCCATTGCATTGGTATTCATCATTGCATCCTGCAGCAATTCTGCACCGCAGCCAGCTGCTGAATACAAGGGCACATTCTATGGGTGGGATTCCAATGATCCTGGACTCTGGGTAAAGACTGCGAAGAGGGCATCCGGTGGTGGGTACAGCCTTGAGCTCTCTTTTGATAAAGGCATAATCAGTCTAACTGTTGATGGTGAGAAGATACATAGCTATGCGATTAAGGATGATAGCGGTTCGTTAGTTGGTAAGACCAAAGTAAGCTCAATCATCCTCCAGTCTCTCAGCAATGGCAAGGAATACACAGTTGAATGGACGCTTCCTGCTGTGAATGGGACTGCTGTCTCTGCTGATGGCTGGGAGGTAGACAGAACAGCACCGAAGGCATTCGCAATAGCTGGCGGCAAAGTGTCACTGACAACAACCGATGCCAATATTGCAGATGATGCAGCTGACAGATTCAACAGATGCTATGAGCGCTGCTGATACATGGAAGATAACATCAAAGCTCTCATTTGATACAGCACTCCTTGATGATGCCAGGTTCGCTCCATCCATCTGGCTGCAGGTAGCTGATGAGGCTGGCACTGATCTTGACTGGGCAATAATCGAGCTTAAGTCAGATGCAGAATGAGTTCTGCTTTAACACATGAATGTGTTTCTCCTCTGGGACTCCCCCTTCCAGAGGAGTTTTTTCTCAGCAGCGGAAAGGGGACTGTCCTTTGACTGGATATCTCCAGACTGAGGTTCAAATGTCAGCTAGCTTCATCTGCATTCAAGTGCAATGTACTCAGCCGGGTCAAAGAAGTAATCTCCGTAGATTCCATCGTCTTCGCTGAATCTCAGTTCAAATGCCCTTTTTATTTCTATGCTGCTATCATATTGATCAGTGAAGGCCAGTTCTAATGATAATCTGTCTTTGATCCGTCCTGATTCATTATCGTGTGAGATGACTTTCATTGATGCATATAATATGTGTACAGGAATACTTGTTATCAGAGTCCCATCAGGATCTGTTATCTTCACTGCGTATTTAAACTCGACAACAATGCTTTCATCAGCGGTTGATGACCAGCCAGTGGATCTCCCTTCGCCGTCTTCTATGGCATAGTTGAAATCAGTGCCACAGATAGCTCCGTCTGGATCCTCAGCATTCTTTGTCCTGTAATATCTTTTATTATCGACCTCAATATATGAGGATGAACCGAATGAGTCTGTCTTTCCTAGTGTAATCAGCATCAGATCGAACAGATTCTCCTCATTCAGGATCTGTGTTATCCTGGAGAAACTATCTCCGGAAGTTGTATCTCCTCCAGCATCACTGGCATTTCTGAGTATTCCAGACAGCTTGTAAGTAGAATATATCTCGCCATTAAGTTCTGCCGGTGCTTCTGTATAGTAGACTGCATGCAGCATCATGTCATCTGTGACGAAGTATGATGAAGAGCTGTCTTCTCTAGAAGGGATTGCTGTGCCATCTTCTGTCATCCATCCCCTGAAAAGATATCCGTCTTTTGCTGGAACCGGCAGGTCTTCTGCATATACTGTGCAGTCATCATAATAACCTACAGTATATGGTTCGGCAGCAGTCCCTCCATCTGAATCGAATCTTATTGTGTATGCTAATAGATACTCTGATCCGTCATAATATGCCTTATAAGTAACCGGATCATACCGGAAATGCTTCCATCTTGCACCATCCATTATGACATCCAGATCTAAAGGCTTCGTATAATCGATGAAGTATTCTCCGCCTCTTTCAGGATCAGGATATACAGAGCATGAGAACCAGGCACTCATATTCACTGTGATTGAATGCTGCACTGGGTCTGTAAGCTTCAGCGTGAATGACAGGCTGTCAATGCTGGCATTCAGAGTGTTTTCGGGTTTATCCAGATCAAAGGAAACAGATGATACATCAAGATCATCTATAGACACACTTGGCGGGAATATCTGTTGTCTTCTGATTTCATTTCCATCAATTTCAAGATAGGGTTCGTCTAAAAGCGAGTCAGTTTTCCCTTCTTTTGCAAAGGCCAGGTTCAGAAGCATATTATTCCCGCGCAGCCTAGGTCCGATATTATTGCTAAAGAGGCTGATGAATCTCGATTTGTCATTGCTGATATCTTCGAATGGGATATACTCGAAGAAACCCAGTATTTCCATATTCGCAGTAACTCCGCGGTCACCGCTGCTGGATACTCCATCTGTCTGAGTCTCAGATGGCTTCGGTATTTCGCTTCTGCATGATGCTGCTGGGTGTGGCAGTGCTGTTCTTCACGCATAACCTGATAACGAACTTTATGATAAACATCGTGCGCAACGTCGGGGGCGACTCCTCCGACATGGGCAGCATCAACGGCGTGATGGCGCTGCTGGAGATTCCGGTCATGCTGATGTATGAAAGGATCACGCGGCGTATCAGATGCTCGTCAACGATACGCTTTGCGGCCATGATGTTCGTGCTGCGCGCTCTGGCCATCGCGCTCTCGCCGGGCATACCGGGACTGTACGCAGCGCAGATATTGCAGGCAGGCTCTTTTGCGCTTATAACTCCGGCGCTCGTGCAG
>CAKQTF010000072.1 GCA_934276695.1 uncultured Spirochaetales bacterium | reverse complement strand
CACTGTCCATGGCACTATAGGGTAGCGGGGCTTTGCTTTCTTTTCCTTTTCAGCTATATCCCATTTGGGCTTAAGCCCTGATGAATGGAAGAAAAACCTGCCTTCTCCATGCCTTAGAAACGGAGGTACTGCATCTGTCCCATCATAGATTATCAGAAGCGGATAGTCATAATCCATATTCTTGGAGAATGCATGCATTGCCATCGGATTGAAGGATGAGATCATTATCCTGTCCTGCAGCTGCTTTCTGCGGTTAAGCTCTTCGTTGAGCAGATATATGAGCTTCTTCCTGTATCTGATGCCGGCTTTTATCTCAATGTCATAATATGCATTGCCAACCGCATCAAAGACTTCATCAAGTGTAGGGATTTCCGGGGATATTGCCTTGATATAAGCGAGCCTGGATTCTTCGATTTCCATACTGCATCCCCATACGCGTTCCGTATTGAAATCATGATGCACAACAAGCTTATCATCTGCAGTGATATGGACATCAAGCTCTATTCCATCACAGCCTGCTTCCATTGCCTTGCTGAATGCAGCTATCGTGTTCTCTTTCTCTGTGTGATGAAAGCCTCTGTGCCCAAGGACAAGCACCTGCTCATCATCTCTTCTATCGTGAAGATGCATCTATGAGCTCCTGTATCTCTGCGCTCCATAGAGAATCGTCAGGCGTCTCCAGAATCAGTGGTATGCTCTGGATCTCCTTTCTTCTTACAATGCAAATGAATGCATCCTTCCCGATCAGCCCTTTTCCGATATTGTCATGCCTGTCCTTGTTTGATCCAAGCGGTACTTTCGAATCATTGAGATGCATTCCATATAGCTTTTCAGCTCCGAATCTGGAGAAGAAGCAATCAAGTACTCCATCTATATCGTTACGTACATCATAGCCTGCTCCGTATAGATGGGCAGTGTCGAGAGTGAAGCCTATCCTGTCCTTGTTCCTTGAATGCTGCAGTATGCTATCAAGTTCTTCAAAACGGCAGCCTATTATGGTTCCTGCCCCAGCTGTGTTCTCGACGGCTATCCTTAGTGATGGATGCTTATCCAGGACCAGGTCAATCATTTCTGCTGACCTTCTGATTCCGTCTTCCCTTTCTCCTTCCTTATATGCACCAGGATGTATATTGATCACATTAAGCCCGAGTTCTGCTACTCTGTCTGCCTCATTCTGGAACAGACGCTCAGATTTCTCTCTTATTTCCGGGTCTGGTGAAGCAGGATTGATCAGGTAGCCCGCATGCGGCAGCACGGCATCTGCTGGATAACCATATGATTCCATGTTCGCTCTGAACTGTGATATGTCTTCTTCCTTCAGATCAGGGCTCTGCCATTGCCTCTGGTTCTTTGTGAAGATCGCAAAGCCTGTTGCTCCTATTTCATGAGCTCTGTCTGCACTGAGTGCAATAGATCCTGATATTGATACATGTGGTCCGATGAATAGCATAATCACAATGTATCCTCTAATAGAAGGCTTTGCAACAATCCTCCGTTCCTGTTTTCTTAGTCCTGCTTCATTGTTATACTCTCATTTATGGATGATTTGACTATAGGATCAGAATATAATGGCTTTGTGCTGAAGAGCATTGATCAGGTTCCTTCTTATTCCTCTGTGGGATTTCTGTTTGAGCACAGAAGCGGTTTTAAGGTGTACTGGCTCAGGAATGAGGATACCGAGAGATTCTTCTCTTACACGATATACACCCCGCCGAAGGATAATACCGGTGTATTCCACATACTTGAGCATACACTGCTCACCGGATCAGAGAAATATCCTGTGAAGGATCCGTTCATGGGTATGGTGAGGAACAGCTGCAATACGTTCCTTAATGCCATGACAGGCCCTGACCGTACGTATTTCCCTGCAGCAAGTCCTGTTAAGAAGGATTTCGATAATATATTCAGGGTATACACCGATGCTGTGTTCTCTCCGTTGCTCAGGCGTGAATCATTTGAGCAGGAGGGCATAAGGATATCAGGAAAGGGCTCTCTGCACTATGAGGGAGTTGTATTCTCTGAGATGCAGGGAGATATATCACAGCATGAAAGCGTAGTGGCAGCAGCTTTCTCGAGGCCGCTCTTCGATGCGGATTCCCCGTATCAGTATGAATTCGGAGGAAATCCCCCGGATATCCCATCTCTTACATATGAGGCATTCATAGATACATACAGAAAGCACTATGTCCCTGCGAATATGACACTGTTCCTGTATGGGGATCTTGAGATAAGGGAGTACCTTGCCATACTTGATAAGGAATATCTTGAGGGAAGGAATCCCGGTCATGCCATTGAGAGGCCTGGCATCAGCAGCCGATGGGAAGAGCCCAGGAGCTTCATGGCATACTCGAATGCAGATGATGGGGATTCAGGCAGCACTGTGATGGTCTCATGGCTCCTTCCTGGTGTTGAGGATCCTGTTTTCGGCTCTGAGCTATCACTTATAGTCGATATCCTCCTAGGAAATCCAGGTGCTCCTCTCTATAAGGCAATAACAGAGTCAGGGCTTGGAAAGGACATCTCACCTGAAAGCGGGCTTTCTGACTCATATAGGGAGTATATCTTCTCTGCAGGAATATCAGGAGCTGATGAGTCTGAGAGCTCAGTGATCGAGGACTTCATAATGTCTTCCCTAAGGTCAATATCAGAGAAAGGCCTTGATAGGAAAGCCGTCCAGGCTGCACTCAGGCGCATGGAATTCAAGCTCCGGGAGATTCCTGGGGGAATACCTCAGGGCTACAGGCTTTTCTTCATGCTCATGGATAAGGGATGGGTCTATGGCAGCAATCCATCTGATATGCTCCAAAGCGGTGCTATCCTTGATGAGATAAAGAGCAGGCTTGACAGTAATCCACGGTATTTTGAGGACTGGATAGACAGATATCTTATAAGGAACACCCATAGGCTCAGGTCTGTAATTGTCCCATCACAGAAGGCTGCCGAGGATATGCTTAAAGGCATTTCGCGTCAGCTTGAAGCGCATAAGGGAGAATACAGAAGCAGTGATGAGGCAGCTTTTGATGCTTTCCAGGAGACTGCTGACAGTCCGGAGCTTCTCCTTTCGCTTCCGCGTCTCTCCTCATCTGATATCCCGGATGAGAAGGTGCTGATAGAAAGGCATTCAGGGAATAGCCTGATTTACAATACCATGACTACAGGCGGGATTGTATATGCTGATATGGCTTTTGATATATCAGATTATTCAGTAAGGGAGCTTGAGGATACCGTTCTGCTCTCTAGGCTGTTCACTATGGGGGATGTCGGTGATATGTCATATTCAGAATTCCTGACAGAGCTGAATTACACAACAGGCGGGACTTCCTTCAGCATAGATACCGGCAGTGATTCTGAAGGCCGCTTCAAGGCATTCTTCATATGCAGGTTCAAAAGCCTTAAGGAGCATCTTGATGAATCATTTGATCTTATCCTCAGTGCATTCAGAAGACTGTCTGTAGGGTCTGTTCCCAGAATCAGGGCTTCATTGACTGATATAGACACAGAATATCAGAGCAGCGTGCTCAGGCAGGGGCATACATTCGCTCTCTCATCTGCTTCATCGTCATTATCGTATGCACTAGGAATATCAGAGAAGCTTCAGGGGATTGAATACTGGTTCAGGGTAAAAGAGATGCTTGCTGGTGAGATTGAAGAACTGCCTCAGCGTCTCCGGTGTGTCCTTGATAAGACATTCTCAAGGGCGAGATTGGTCCTCCACCTTGCATTTGAGGATTCTGATAAGGATAATGCCATCAGCTCTGCTGAGCATTTTATAGGGCAGGTTCCAGATAATGGCTGCCTTGATCAGCAAGTGCAGGGCTCTGATCTCGAAGAGAGCCGTGTCCATGCCTATACTGCAGCTACTCCTGTCTCTTATTCAGCTCTTGCTGTGGCCTCATCTCCTTTTGGCAGCCGTGCGCATGCAGAGGAGAAGATGTTCCTGTCCATTGCCGGCCAGAATATTCTCTGGAGCCTCATCAGAGAGAAAGGAGGGGCTTATGGTGCAGGCGCGCTTGCTGACAGCAATGAGAATGCGCTGCTTTTCTATACATACAGGGATCCCCGTCTCTCTGAGTCCATTGATGATTTCGTGAGGGGGATCAGAGAGCAGGTGCTCACAGCTGATAAGCTTGAGGATGCCAGGCTTTCGGTTCTAAGCCGTGATGTAAAGCCTCTCAGCCCTCAGGCTAAGGCAATGATAGATCTGAGGCGGTATCTTTACGGAATAAGCGATGAGCTCAGGCTAGGAGCCAAGTCCATGCTTCTTTCTGTCACGCTTTCCGATCTCGAGAGCATCAGGGATGAGATAATCGGGCGTATAACAGATAATCCAGGCATAGGCATAATCGCATCAGAGAAGGCTGTGGCTGAGCTGAAGATCAATGCAGAATGCAGAAAGCTGCCGATCTGATATTCCATGGTATAATAGGCACAGGAACCATTATGAGGAAATATATCGGAGCATTGGACCAGGGCACAACCAGCACACGGTTCATCATATTTGACAACGAGAATAACATAGTATCATCAGCACAGCTTGAGCATAGGCAGATATTCCCACGGCCAGGCTGGGTTGAGCATAATCCGGAAGAGATATGGCGGAATACTGGATCAGTGATTGCAGATGCTTTGGAGAAGGCAGGGCTTTCCGGTTCAGATCTCTCAGGAATAGGGATCACAAACCAGAGAGAGACCGTGATAGCATTCAATCCGAAGACTGGGAAGTGCTATCATAATGCGATTGTATGGCAGGATCTCAGAGGCGCTGATCTCATTGACAGAATGAGGAAGGAGACAAGCGAGGATATAATCCGCAGGCATACAGGCCTGCTGTATTCTCCTTATTTCTCGGCTTCGAAGATAAGATGGCTTCTCGATAATGTCCCAGGGCTTGATGCAAGAGTCCGTTCAAGTGAGTGTGTATTCGGGACTGTTGATACTTATATGGCATTCCGTCTTACATCAGGAAAGGCCTTTGTCACAGATGTGACGAATGCTTCAAGATACATGCTGATGAATATATCCACACTGCAGTGGGATGATGAGATGCTCAGGCTGTTCTCAATACCGAAGTCATGCCTGCCGGAGATTGTGCCATCATCCGGAGTCATCTATGGCTATACGGATGAGGAAGGGCCTCTCGGAGCTGCTGTTCCTGTATGCGGTATCCTCGGGGATCAGCAGTCAGCTCTGTTCGGACAGGCATGCTTTGATGAAGGTGAGAGCAAATGCACATATGGCACGGGATGCTTCATGCTCATGAACACAGGAGAAAGACAGTGTCTCTCAGAGCATGGGCTTATAACGACTGCTGCATTCATGATGGCAGGAGAGAAGGCAAGATATGCGCTTGAAGGATCCGTTGCTGTTGCTGGCTCATTGGTTCAGTGGACGCGTGACAGCCTCAAGATGGTGGCAAATGCAAAGGAGCTTGATGAGCTTGCTGAGTCTGTGCCTGATAATGCAGGCGTCTATATCGTACCTGCTTTCGCAGGCCTTTTCGCACCATACTGGAGAAGTGATGCCAGAGGTGTGATTGCAGGGCTGACAGGGTTTGCGACACGTGCCCATATATGCCGTGCTGTGCTTGAGGCTACTGCATTCCAGGCAAATGATATATTCGAGGCTATGCAGATGGATAGCGGCATTGACATCACGACGCTGAAAGTCGATGGCGGAATGACCAATTCCACGCCTCTGATGGCTTTCCAGTCAGATATAATACAGAAGCCTGTGATAAGGCCTATGATATCTGAGACGACAGCACTAGGCGCGGCATATGCAGCAGGACTGACTGTTCATGTATGGGAGAATCTGGATGAGCTCAGAAGCTACTGGAAAGAACAGCTCAGGTGGACTCCTACCATGGATGACAAAGAAAGGGAAAAAAAGGTACGATTCTGGAAGAAGGCTGTAAGCCGCACTCTGGGGTGGGTACAGGCAGATGAGGCATAAGAGAAGTGTTTGAGTTATTTTCGGGAGTTGGTATTCTGGAATATGTAAGGA
>CAKQTF010000071.1 GCA_934276695.1 uncultured Spirochaetales bacterium | reverse complement strand
TACTAGGCAAATTCGAATCATTTACATCCCTTTTAAAATTATCTGTATATGAATATGTATCTATTATAGAATACAAATCTATGACACTTGTTAACTCCTCATTATATAAACCCTTTTTAGGTATATTTCCTCCTCTTACCATTAATGCAGTATTTGTATGAATATCTTTCAAAAGATAATCTTCATTGTCAAGCATCATAGCTCCATGATCAGATGTTAATGTAATTAAAAATTCATTTTCTTTATAATTTTGTAAAATATATTTAAATAATACACCTAAATATCTATCAACCTTTCTTATTGTATTTTTATATTCGTATTGCTTTTCTGAATGTGGTGCTGTGCAATGCGGCTACTGCATTCCTGGAATGATCATGGCAGCAAAAGCCCTGATTGATTCCAATCCAGCACCTGATAGAGCAGCTGTCAAGAAAGCAATAAGAGGCAATATCTGCAGATGCACAGGATATGTGAAGATCGAGGATGCAATCCTCATGGCAGCAGATTACTTCAAGAACAATACAGAGATTGATTTCGCTCCTGAGAGCGGACGGATAAACACGAGATTCAGGCGTATTGATGCAGTCGAGAAAGCCCTTGGCGAAGGGAAATATGCTGATGATATAAAAGTAGATGGCATGGTTTACTGCTCTGCGCTCCGCTCACCTGCCCCACGTGCACGGATAATGAAGATTGACTCATCAGAATGCGAGAATGATCCCAGATGCGTTGCTGTGATCAGAAAAGAGCAGGTGCCAGTGAATAAGCTCGGCCATCTGAAGCATGACTGGGACGTGCTGATCGGCGAAGGCATGACAACCCATTATATCGGCGATGCGCTATGCCTGGTTGTATCATATGAGAAATCCGCGCTTGATGAGCTTAAGAAAAAGATCAAGGTAGATTATGAGGAGCTACCTGGCATCTTCTCAGCAGAGGAGGCAGAGAGGAGCAGCATAAGAGTCCATGATGAGTGTGACAACCTGCTTTCTGAGGAGCATATCCTCAGAGGAGATGCGGCAAAGGCGCTTGCTGAAAGCGATGTTGTGATTGAAAGGGACTACACTACTCCATTCACAGAGCATGCATTCATGGAAATGGAGTGTGCGATTGCACTTCCCGATAGGAACGGCGGGATATTCGCATATACAGGCGGCCAGTCCGTATATGATGACCAGAGAGAGATCGCGAGGATGCTTCATCTGCCAAAGAACCTTGTCAGGGTGCACTCTGCGCTTGTCGGAGGAGGTTTTGGCGGAAAGGAGGACATGTCAGTGCAGCACCATGCCGCGCTTGCTGCATATATCCTGCAGAGGCCTGTGAAAGTACGCCTTACAAGGCAGGAATCCCTGACAGTGCACCCTAAACGCCATCCGATGAAGATCCATATAGCACTCGGCGCAGATAAGAGCGGCAGGATCAAGGCACTGAAAGGCACTATCATATCAGATACAGGAGCCTATGCTTCACTCGGAGGACCAGTGCTGCAGAGGGCATGCACGCATGCATCAGGACCATACTGCTTCAAGAATCTCGATATAACAGGAAAGGCCTATTACACGAACAATGTCCCATCCGGTGCATTCAGGGGTTTCGGGGTCACGCAGTCATGCTTTGCGATTGAGTCAGCAATCGACGAGCTTGCGGATAAGATCGGGATTGACAGATTCAGGATACGCGAGATCAATGTGATCAGGCCTGGGCAGGTGCTTCCAAATGGGCAGATCGCATCTTCAGATACAGGTGCATATGAATGCCTGCAGGCAGTAAAGGAAGCGTTCTACAGCTCAGAAAGGACAGGGCTTGCCCTTGCAATGAAGAACAGCGGAATCGGAGTAGGCATCCCGGATACAGGCAGATGCACAATGAGTATTGAAGGCGGTGCAATACATCTCAGGACAAGTGCGGCATGCATGGGACAGGGCATTGCGACAGTTGCATTGCAGATAGCTGCAGAGACTCTTGGCGTTGCACCTGAGCTTATCATAGTAGAGCCTCCTGATACATCAAGAACCCCTGATTCCGGGACATCAACAGCTTCCAGGCAGACAGCATTCACAGGAGAGGCTGTCAGGAAATGCGCGCTGAAACTGAAGCCTGAACTCGATGAATTCGGCATCGGGCCGCTTGAAGGGGCTGAGTTCTCTGCGGAATTCTGCTATGAGACAGATCCGATCACAAGCAGCAAGGGAAACCCGGTATCCCATCTTGCATACTCCTACTCTGCCCAGGTTGCAGAGCTTGATGAGAATGGCAGGGTGAAGAGGATAACAGCAGCATGCGATGCCGGCACTGTTATAAACAGGGCTGCGATTGAAGGTCAGATCGAGGGCGGAGTCCTGATGGGAATGGGATATGCTCTCACGGAGAACTTCAGGACAGAGAACGGGCTTGTGAAGTCAAAATACGGGACACTTGGACTGATCAGAGCAACAGATGCACCTGAGATAGAAGTCATCACAGTGCATGGGCCAGGAAAGCTTCCGACTGGATATGGGGCAAAGGGTGTCGGAGAGCTGTGCACTATCCCGACAGCTCCGGCCATTGCAAATGCATATGCACGCTTTGATGGAAGCAGAAGATACTCACTGCCATTGGAGCATACAGCATACAGGAAATAAGAAAAATGGAAAGGAATCAGTATTTCAGAGAACTCGTAGCACTCCCATCTCCTTCTCTAAAAGAAGGGCCTGTAGCCTCATATATAAAAAAAAGGATGAGAAGCTTTGGCTATAGCATAAAGGAAGACAGCACAGGGAATATCATCTGCTTCAGGGGGCAGCCTGAGCGGAGGATCCTCCTATCCGGGCATATGGATACTGTGCCTCCTGCTGTCGGTGCGGTAATGCTTGAGGATAATGAGAAGTACTACACAGATGGCACTACAGCCCTAGGAGCAGATGATAAATGCGCACTTGCAGTCATGCTTGAGAAAGCAGAGCATCACAGAAAGGACAATATAGCATTCCTCTTCACTGTGGCAGAGGAAATCGGGCTTTATGGATCAAAGCATATGGATGCAGGGCTGCTTTCCGGACTCGGAATAGGATCAGCATATGTCCTTGATGCGGAAAAGCATGTAGGAGCCATAATAAATGAGGCAGCAGGGAAGAGCCGGATCAGAGTAACTGTCAGAGGAAAAAGCGCTCACGCTGGATTCAATCCTGAAAACGGGTCCAGTGCAATAGTGATCGCTGCAAGGATAATCTCTGAGATGCCTCACGGAAGGATAGATGACAGGACAACACTGAATATAGGTTCATTCATCTCAGAAGGCCCGACAAACATTGTCCAGGACAGAGCTGAGTTCATATTCGAGATCAGATGCCTCTCTGATGAGCTGAGACATTCAGTGATTGAAGGAATAAAGCAGATGGCAGATAAGACTGCAGAAAGCCTTGGAGGAACCGTATCATTTGATGCGGAAGAACTATACAGCCATTTCAGGATACCAGCAGACTCTCTTGCAGTAGCAGAAGCTGCAGATGCTCTGAGGAAAGCCGGTATTGAGCCTATGCTGCAGAGCTCTATGGGCGGAAGCGATGCCAACAACCTCAATATGATGGGAATAGAGACTGTTGTCGTCTCATCCGGATACTTTAATGCACATAGCAGAAGCGAGTATCTGGATAAGTCCGAATTCAGCGCGCTTGCGGCATTTGCAGATGCTATTTCAGATTTCTGACCTCAGCATCCGACCTCTCTATGGCATCCCATAGCGCAGGCTCAAGGAAAGGCATGAACCGCTTTGGCTCACATGCTATGCGTACTCTGAGCATGGCCCTGTCCTTTGGCGGATGCTCCGCAAGCTCCCCTATCCTTCTCTTATCCATGACAAAATAAGCAGGGACGTTGAAGCGCCTTGCAATCCCATCCCGTGCAATGAACAGATTGCGCACATAGACTCTCTCCGACTGAGAGATCATCTTCCAGTTCACGACATGCTTCCATGGATCAGATGGCTTCTTCAGAGCAAGGGCACGCTTCATTGCGCTCTTAGCCTGATTCTCAAGCTTTCTCTCGGCAATCCTCTCTGAAAGCACAGCCTTCATCTCCATCAGATGGGCAACATCAAGAAGCGCATATTCGATAAGCTCCGGATCAAGCGGCCTCTTAAGCCAGTTCGCCTGCTGGTTCTTCTTCTTGTTTATCTCTATGGATAATCCAAGGTATTCCTTCTCAAGAGAGATCAGATTCCCATCTGAGCCAAGGAGCTTCGCAAGAACCCTTATATCATAGATATTGCTTATCGTTAGCCCATACTGCTTATAGACAAGGGATGCATCAGACTGGCAGTCAAACCATACCTTCTCAGTATCCATCGAGAAGAATGCCTCAAGCCCTGACTTTGTGATTCCCTTTGAACGCGGGTCAATGATTGTGAAGACTTCCCCATCGAATACCTGGATAAGGCACAGGTGCTCACCATAGACATGCAGATTGAATTCTCCTTCGAAATCAACAGCAATGCTGTCCAGGCCCTTCCAGCGCTCAATAATGGGAAGAAGCTCATCGTCAGAGCTTATGTATTCATGATTCATAGGTAGACAGGATACCAAGTTAAGGCTATAACCTCAAGCTTGCCATATCCCTGACCTTTGCTTTATAGGCATCCACGAACTCAGGCGGGGATACAGGCCATGCATCCGCACCGAATGACAGTGTCTTTCCAAGCAGCTCTGTATGATCTATTGCAGGAACAGTGAGCTCATAGGTCTCATCATCAATGAAATGCCCCTTCTGATCCTTATGCCATATCTGCGAGGCAACGATGAATGCAGGGATTCCCCTGAATCTGATTGTGTATAGAATTGGCTTATCAGATGACGAGAATATGCCATAGCTGGAATCATCCTGGCTCCGGAGCTCATCAAAGTCACAGAACCTGATCCTCTCTTCTGAGATATCTGCATCAATTATCCTTGAGACCGAATATGTCCTGATCGAATCCAGATCCGGGTTATAAGCACGCAGATACCACAGGGATGAGTAGTTGATCAGCTCAAGCGGTTCTATGCAGGCAGCGAATGGCTCTTTGCCGATTCTCCGGTACCTGATTGTCATCCTATGGCCGGATTCTATTGCTCTCAGGATCTCTGAGAACAGCCCATAGTCAGGAAGCTCCGAAGCAGATGATAGATACTTGATATACTTTCTCTTTCCACCAGATGGATCAATCTCATCTATCAGGCTTCTGACCGGATCAAGGGCTGATTCAGCTACTGCACTGGCAATCATTGACTTTGTGCGTATCTCCTCAAGAGCTGAAAGATCGCCGATCAGACGGTAATAGCTCCTCCCTTCGGAGCGTATGCATTTTATTGAGAAATCGGCCTCCCCGGCTATCGGTGAGATTATCCTGTCCCTTATGTATTCCATGTCACGGCGGAGCTGTCTGTCAGAAATCCCGTACTCAGCCTCGATATCATCCCTGGATACCAGTCCGCCTTCACGGGATAACTCATAGAACATCATCATCACACGCTCTGCTCTGCCCATATGCATATCTTAGCAAATTTTTTAAAAATATAGAATTATGTGAAGTTTTGCTATTTACAATTTTCCTTAACCCATGTATATATATTCGGAGGAGAGGCGCGCTGGACATAGCGATTATTCTGTATGCCTTCTCCTTTAACCTCCTTCCGTTTATACACACATGAAAGAGCAGGGTCTCCTGCTCTTTTTTCATGTACTAAGGCATAAGAAAGCCTCCGAATAACCGGAGGCATAAAAGCTATTCAGCTGATTCTTATTTTGCAGCAAGAAGATTCTTCTCGAGAGTATCAAGGCACTCTGAAAGCTCCTTAGGAAGATGCTTGCCGAACTTAGGATAATGATTCTCTCTGATATCCTTGACTTCCTTGAGCCATCCGTCGACATCAACAGTGAGAAGCTGCTTCATATCCTCTTCAGATACACCTTCTGGGCGGTCAATAGCATCGACTGTAGGCATAATTCCGATTGGAGTATCAACAGTCTTAGCAACGCCATCACAGCACTCGAAGATCCACTTGAGAACACGGCTGTTATCACCATATCCTGGCC
>CAKQTF010000070.1 GCA_934276695.1 uncultured Spirochaetales bacterium | reverse complement strand
AGTGCAAGACGAAGCCATGCGTGACAGGGTGTCCTGTGAGCATCGATATCCCGGCTTTCATCCACGAGATAACAAAGAAGGATTATAAGGGTGCTCTGGACATCATCCAGCAGTCATCGCTGCTTCCGGCTGTATGCGGCCGTGTCTGCCCTCAGGAGAACCAGTGCCAGAAATACTGCACAGTCGGCAAGATGAAGAAGAGCGTTGATGAGGCTGTCGGAATCGGACGCCTTGAGAGGTTCGTAGCAGACAGGGAAGGAAATGACGCACCGCTTCCTGAAGTTGCGCCTGCAACAGGCAAGAAGGTTGCAATTGTAGGCTCTGGCCCTGCATCGATTGCCTGTGCCGCTGATGTCAGGAGAAAAGGCCATGAGGTCGTGATGTTCGAGGCTCTCCATAAGATGGGAGGAGTGCTTAGCTACGGAATCCCTGAGTTCAGGCTTCCTAAGAAGCTTGTTGACCAGCAGATTGACCGTCTTGTCAGGATGGGAATCACAATAGATAAGAATGTGCTGATCGGACGCACAAGGACAATCCAGGAGCTTATGGAAGAGGATAAGTTCGATGCTGTATTCGTCGGCACAGGAGCAGGACTGCCTAAGTTCATGCATATCCCTGGCGAGAATCTTCTTTCTGTCTTCTCTGCGAATGAGTATCTGACAAGAAGCAACCTGATGAAGGCATATGATGAGAAGGATGCGATGACTCCTTATTTCCATGCAAAGCGCGTGGCTGTCCTCGGAGGCGGAAATGTTGCTATGGATGCAGCAAGGACAGCAAGGCGTCTTGGTGCAGAGACTGTCGATATCATATACAGAAGGACAATGGATGAGATCCCTGCAAGAAGGGAGGAGGTCCATCATGCAGAGGAAGAGGGAGTGAACTTCCGTCTTCTGTGCCAGCCTGTCGAGATCCTCGGTGATGAGAATGATCTTGTAAGGGCTGTCAGGATCAGGAAGTGCGAGCTTGGTGAGCCTGATGCTTCAGGAAGAAGGTCTCCAGTTGAGATCGAGGGCTCTGATTTCGAGGTTGAGTATGATGCTGTGATAGTCGCAATCGGAAACACATCGAATCCTCTGATCAAGAAGACAACACCTGCTATCGAAGTCAACAAGAGAGGCAACTTCATTGTTGATGAGGATACATGCGAGACAAGCGTTAAGGGTGTCTATGCAGGCGGTGACATAGTCCTCGGAGCAGCGACTGTCATTCTGGCTATGGGCCAGGGACGCAAGGCTGCTGCTGCAATAAACAAGTACCTGGAAGGCTGATTGATAGTATGGCAGGAGATGCGCTTACCGTTCTTCATGGAGAGGATAAATATGCAGCGCTTGAGGCGCTTGTATCTTCATCTCCTGTCTTCTCATCCCTCGATAGGAAGAAGCTTCTCTCTGCTGTCATAGCACGTGAGAAGGAACAGTCAACATACATCGGCCATGGTGTATCAATTGCCCATGGCACGATGGATGGGCTTAAGAAGACGCTGATTGCGCTCGGGCTCTCCAGAAATGGGATAACAGGAGACAGGGAGCCTATCCACCTTCTCTTTGCGATCGCATCGCCATCGGATAATCCCAGCTGCTACCTCAGGACCGTCTCAGCAATCCTCTCCTGGGTCCATATCAGGGAGATCCGTGAGAAGCTTTCCCATGATGACGTCTCAGACCCTGCTGTGAGGCTATTCATATCAATGCTGAGGAAGCAGGAGTTCCTCGATTATTTCAGAGCAATGGGATCTCATCCAGAGGCTCATCCAGCTCAGTGACAGGGATATGGTCTGATAATGACACAGGGTATCCTATACCGATGGTATGGATCCTCTTTCTGTTCTCTCTTATATATCTGTCGTAGAATCCGCCGCCTCTGCCAAGCCTATTGCCGGTACTGTCGAATGCGACTAGCGGCACAAGCATCACTGCATGGCTGTAGTCAGCCTCTTTCCTCTCCTCCGGCTCAAGAAAGCCAAGGCTGCTTCTGGCCATTCTGCTCTTATATGCGAACCTGATCACATTCCCATCAATATAAGGAAGGAGGATCCTCTCATCTTCCAGGATCGGCGAGATATCCGGCTCGCTTCCCATCGGGGAGAATGCGAGTATTGTGGATGCAGATATGAACATGGGATTGGATTCCAGCCATAGGACAAGCCTATCTGAGTATTCCTTCTTATCTCTGTATTCTCTGATTGCAGCAAGCTTCTCTCTTCTCAGAATGCTTTTCTCATGATCAGTGCTGCTGCTGAAGCAATTGCTATGCATACCATGAGGATTATATCAGAATAATGCACTTCTGGTGCAATGCGTTTTCTCTCCCGGCTGAATGCCCTTGCCTCAAGCGCATCTGCAAAGCTGTCTATCCTCATGAAGAGCATAAGCATGAGTGATATGACATATTCAGAGAGGTTCCTGACGGGATGCCTCAGGAATCTTCCTCCACGGCTTCTTCTGGCATCAAGCATCTCGGCTGCGCATGATGAGATCATCGGTATTATAGCAAGCGTCAGCATCACTGCTGATCCGAATCTCAGGGCATAGCGTCCTGCTATCGGATGAAGCAGCCCTGATACCGATGCTGCCATATCCGATGTATCTGTCGTTATTGATAATAGCATTGCAAGAGAGAGCACTGATGCATATCTGACCGCTTCCTCAGCTGCTGCATGGATGCTGCCTGCTGCCATGTACTCAGTCACTGCGATCAGCACCATTATGGCAAGCAGTGCCTTTGCCTTGAAAAGCTCCTTTATTATGCATATGCGGCTTGATGCGCTTACTGCTGCGATTGCAGCAAACCATATGAATGTCTCAGCACCAGCTGCTCCGGATATCGTTATCGTGAGAGCAATGAGGGCTATGAGCTTGACTGCTGGGTTGATGCGCTTCAGCCAGCCTGATGAGCATGAATATGAGAAAGCTACTGCAGCCATGAGAGATCCCCGAATGCTGCTTTTGGCGGGATGTAGATCTCGTTTGCCCTGAGGCTGTCAAGCATATCCTCAGAGTCTCCCTCTGCCTCGATCCTGCCATCCTTCAGTATTATGGTCCTGTCTGTATGGCGGAGGAACTTCTCGGCCTCATGGGAGACAAGGATGACTGTGTATCCATCCTCCTTCAGCTGTATCAGTGTCTTTATGACTGCACGGGTTGATGGGTAGTCAAGATTCGCAAACGGCTCATCAAGAAGCAGGAGCCCAGTGCCCATCGCAATGACGCCTGCGATGCATAGCTTCCGCTTCTCGCCGCCTGAGAGCACTGATGGCGCTAGCATCTCCTTATCCTTCAGACTGAAATCAGAGAGCATCCTCTCTGTTATCATCTCGATCTCAGCTCTGTCACGCATCTGGTTCTCAAGTCCGAATGCTATGTCCTTCCTGAGTGTCGTTCCGACGATCTCAAGTGATGCATCCTGGAATACAAGGCCGATCCTGTCCATTCTCTCCCTTGTCTTCTTAAGTTCCTTCCCATCAAGCGTGATTGTTCCGCTGTCAGCTTTCTCAAGTCCCTTTATCGCTTTCAGCAGCAGGGATTTGCCGGATCCGTTCTTTCCTGCGATAAGCGTTATCGTGCCTTTCTCCGCTTCGAATGAGACAGAGTGGAGGAGTTCCTTTCCATCCTTACTCAGAGATAATCCTGCTACAGAGAAATAAGCCATGGAATGATTATAGTTTGTAAACGCATCTGGATGCAATAGTTTACTTAAGTGCGCAAAAATGCATTTATAGAATCTTTCCATCGAGGCCCGATTGTTGCAGAATATAAGAGGAGGCTTATATGGTAATTGAAGAGTATCTTGAAAGCGCAGCCTATCCAGGACGCATCCTTGTCGGAGGAACTCTTGGAAACGGGAAGCCGTTTGCACTGTATGCCATAACTGGCAGGAGCGAGAGAAGCCGGAACAGAGTCATAAGACGTAAAGGCAGCTCAGTGGTCACAGAGCTCTATGACAGAAGCGGCGATGCAGATGACTTGCTTATCTATTCGCTCTGCATGGAGGATGATTCCTGCAGGGTACTTGCCAACGGAAGCCATGCTGATTCAGTATTCAGCTCAGTCAGGACCGGCAGAAGCCTCTTTGAGGCTATGGAAGGACTCTCGTATGAGCCGGATGAGCTCTCGACTCCGAGGATTGCCCTCTCAGAGGATCTCAGAAGCGGCGAGTATGAGCTCGGCATTGTCAGACGCTCTGCAGACGGCAGGCCAGAGAGAGTCACATGGAGCTATAAGAACACTCCTGGGTTCGGTCATATCATATCAACATACAATGGCTCTGTGGATAATCCTGAGGCATTCAGCACAGATCCTGCTGTGATCTCTCTTGGAGAGTCCGCATCAGACTTCATTGACAGGCTCTATGGAAATCTCAGGCACGAGTACAGGGTAGCGCTCTATGCGTGCTATGAAGGTGCAGAGCGCATAATAAATGAGCTTGGCAACTGACCTCTTTCAGAGAATCATTGAATCAAGTACTATCTAAGAATGCGTCGGATTGAAGAAGAATACGAGAACTATGAGCCTGAAGTTGCTATATGGCCTTATGTGCTTCTGGGCTTTCTTGTGCCGCTTGTCCCATTCCTGTCATATCTGCTTATGTCTAAGCAAGGGGTCGGATCCTCTTACAGTCTGCTATGGAGCGTGCTGTCCATGTTCCCGATTGCAGCTATGCTGTTTGTCACAGCCTATGCTGTGAGGACAGCAAAAGGGACGGTTCTGTATATATTCATAGGCATGATGTATTTCTTCATCGTGCTCTTCAGATGGGCAAGCCTTGGCGGGGCGTCAGCTTTCCCTCTTGGCCTTATGGTTTCCCCTGCATTCCTTCCTCCGCTTGCATATGCGTATTTTGCAAAGCGCAGAAGGCTCTCAGGATGGGTGTCAGTCATTATACTGACAGCCCTGTCGGCTATGCTGGTGCTTCTTTATTTCGCATTCAGCCTAAGACCGTCAGGCGTATATGGCATCATATGCTATCTGTTTCCGTCCCTTGTGATTGCAATTGCGCTTCTGACAGCTGCAGTCACACGCAGGATGGAGAATACGCCATGGTTCATAATGATCCCTCTTTCAGTCCTTACTGCTCTCTCTCTTCTTATGGGCGATGGATTCATATCATCATCAGGAAGCATAAGGTCTCTCTTTGTCTATCTGCTGTCAGAGATTGTATCTGGCTATCAGTTCTGGTTCATGGTCTCTGTTGTGATCACCTACCAGGCACTTTCCCATAAGTCATACTTCAGGAACATCGGGATTGATTTCAGCTCATCAGAAAGCGCTTCAGTGAAAGAGGATCCTTCCACTGAGCCGTTCTTCCCTGAGGGCTACAGGGAAGAGCCGTCTCAGCCTAGGCGCTCATCAGTGGATCCTGCGGATTTCAGGACTGCATATCCTCCTCGTGTTTCCAGGTTCGGGGGCAGAGAGGAAAAGCCGGAGCGTGAAGATCGGGATGAAAGAGATGAGAGGAATGCCCGCCATGATGATGAGAGTGGTAGATGCCGCAGGCGGGATGATTATAGCGAGGATGATCGCCGTTATAGGGAAGATGCAGCTGAGCGCAGAAGATACAGGGATAGCTATGATGACTATGGCTACGATGATTACCGGGACAGGCCTGACAGGGGATACGATGACCGTGAAGGAAGATGCAGGCGCTACAGGGATGATCCTTATTATGATGATAGAAGATACATTGACGATGATGACAGGCCACGCCGCAGGCGCATCCGCTATGATGAGGATGATGATAGATACAGACGGCCTGTCAGGGATCTTGATTATGAGGATGATCCAAGAAGCCGTTATGATAAGTGGTATGATCTGATCAGAGGGGATGGCGCAGAGGATCCGGACCGCAGAAGGCGATAGCAGTGGCACTCAATAGTGATATTCCAGTTCTGATGCATCATGATGATATGCTAATATATAGTGTAAGGAGTATCGTATGGGAATCTATGTGAATCCGGATGCAGGGCGCTTTATAATAGACAGGAATGACAGGCTATATGTGGATAAGTCAGAGCTGATCGCATGCCTGAATGAGAAGATAGATACAAAAGAGCGCTTCAT
>CAKQTF010000069.1 GCA_934276695.1 uncultured Spirochaetales bacterium | reverse complement strand
GGTCCCCATTGCGACAACTATGTGTACATCCTTGCCATGTATATCACGCTTCTTAAGCTTTTCCTGCTCTTTTTCCCTGATCTTATGCAGGTCGTCTAATGTAAGTTTAGACATCTCAAACTCCTTTTCCCTTACCATTGCCCTAAAAGAGGCAACCGCTCCAATACTACCGGGAATCCCTTCCTGCTCTATGCACATAGACTTCATGCCCTTCTTGAATAAGAATGATTTCCGTCCTTTCAGCATGAAGACCGGAAGCAGAACCTCATCCAGATGAAGAAGAGAGCCATCATAAGCCCCGCAGAAACGCAGGCGGACTCCGCCCTCATGCCTCACAAGAGAGGCATTGCTGTCAAAGGCATGCACATGATATAACCCAAATCCCCTGCCAGGACCTTTTGATGAGACTCCAGGGCTGAAGGGATCATCCGGGATATCTGAAGTGCCATTGTCATCTATCGTGATCTCAGACTCACCACCATAGAGTGAGACTGTGATCCATAGAGAATCAGCACCTGCCTCAACGCTGTTCTTCGCTCCTTCAAGAATCAGATCCCCGATATCCATCAGGCATATCTCTCAAGAATCCCTGCCACCTGGGCCTTAGTGACTTTTCCATAAACCTCTCCTGCGATTGTCATGACAGGAGCAAGGCCACAGCATCCGACACAGCGCACAGCCTCAAGAGAGAATTTACCATCATCTGTCACACTGCCTATCTTCAGTCCGAGCTGCTTATCGAGCTCATCGATTATGATATCCCCGCCTTTCAGATAGCATGCTGTCCCAAGGCATACCTGGATATTGTATTTGCCAGGCTTAGTCAGCTTGAAGAAATGATAGAACGTCACAACACCCCATATGGTTGCAAGAGGAACATCAAGCTGACGTGACACCTCAGCCGCTGCCTCCTCCGAGATATATCCGATCTCTTCCTGAACCTTATGGAGGACCATTATCAGATTGCCGGGTTTATTGCGCCATTCGCTTATGAAGGCGCAGAGCTCTTCAGAAAAAATATTCTGAGCCATAAATCCTCCTTTTACCACCATCACTTATTTTATAATATCAGGCAAATAAAATCATCTCTTTTTTACTTTTTTACGCATTATCTGTAGACGCTGAAATATAAAAAAGACTATTATTAAATATAATATGATTTAATTCACATTAATTAGAGGGAAAAATGAACAGTGAACTATTAATCCGCATTACAAGATACTACAGGGCTCTGAATAGATTACGTGCAATAGGATTAGAAAAGGTTTTTGCACATAACCTTGCAGATGCAGCAGGCGTCAGCGCTGCGATAGTAAGGAAGGACTTCTCAGTTCTCAGCATCCATGGCCAGAAACGGGGAGGATATGAGATACCGGAGCTGATTGATACCATAGGAGGCATCCTCGGAAAGGGAGAGATCCAGAACGTGATCATCATAGGCTGTGGCAGGATAGGAAAGGCACTGATGCACTATACGGGATTTGAGCCTGACGGGATAAAGATAGTCGCAGGATTCGATGCGGATCCTGTGATATACTCAGATGTATCCCACCCTGTGCCGGTATACCCGATCACAAGGCTTGATGAGGTTGTAAGTGCGCTGAAAGTACGCTGTGCGATAATCACGGTAACGGAATCCGCAGCTGCTGACTGCTATCAGAAAGCCATTGATGCAGGGATAACCGGGATACTTAACTTCACTCCGCTTACGCTCAAAAGCCAGAAATGCAGGGATGGCAGCGATGCTGTAGTGCATAATATCAACATCGCGCTTGAGCTTGAGCAGATATTCTATGAGCTGCAGTTCCCGAAGGAGATCAGAGATTAGGCCCCAGCATGCGGGCATACGAGAACAGATACTGCTGGGATAGTGCCTGATAAGGGGCAAAATAGCTTATATCAACCCCCTTATAGTACTTGTCCAGTATCTTTCTCATCCAGACATCTATAGGAAACCCTTCCCTTCTGCCATACCCGAAGATAAGGATGCATGATGCGACCTTCGGTCCTATTCCACGAATCTCCTGAAGCCTTTCCATGGCATCGTCAAACGGGAGGGAACGGACTTCGTCTATTATGCTGCACTTCTCAACTGCATCGAGGATGAAAGGAGCCCGGAACCCTGTTCCTATTGCCCTGAGCTCATCATAAGTTGCCCTCTTCATCTCCTCTGCTGTCGGAAATGAATAGAAGCCTTCCTCTATCTTATGGCCATACATCTCTGAGAGCCTGTTATACAGCCCTGTGATCCTCTTTATGTTGTTATTCTGTGACAGTATGAACGAGATCATTGCAGTCCACTCATCCTGCTTGAGTATGCGTATTTCACCGATGCTCTCAACAGCAGCACGGAGGACAGGATCCTTAGCCTTTATCTCATTCCTAGCCTTCTCATAGTCATAGTCAATATCGAAGTACCTGCGCAGGAACGGATCCGAGACGCAGTCATCAAGGCTTCTTATCCTATAGACCTGCTCATTCAGCGCAGCAGAAAAGCACCCATCATCTTCCTCTCTCCATGAGAAGCTCTGTCCTCCGGTGAGGATTTCCCTAAGATTTTCCATAAGGCTATTTATAGCGCAATATCATGCTTATGGCAAAGTGGTCAGAGTACCCAGCCCCATTCCTGACATTGAACCGCAGAGGATAACCGTTTATGTCCCTGCTCTCATAAGGCGAGATGACACTGACCGATCCATATTCCCATCCGCTTCCATCGAAAGCCTGCCCTGAGAGCAGTATGCTATCCAGGAAGCTCCACTCTCCCTGATAGAAATAAGTCCCATCCGCACCAGCCTCACCTGGAACAAGCATCGGCGAATGATACAGGCCTTCACCGAACCGTGTGTCTTTTGTTGCAACAAGCGCAGCCGAGAGCGATAGCGCGCTCTCATCGGATGCAATCCCATGCTCACCTCTTCTTATATCAGCATTGAAGTCCCCTATTGCAATCCGAAGCCTGCTGCTGTCAGCAGCCAGGAGATCCGAGAGGAGCGAGAAGAGCTCATAGCGCATTTCCTCTCCATTCTCATTCAGCCTGCTTGGAGCATGCAGCGTGAAGACCGAGAACTCCTCGCCACGGACAGAGAACAGCAGCTCAAGCACGGGCCTCGACTGGCCTGATCTATGGACATTCGATGATAGCGGAGGGTATTTTGATACGTACCCTATACCAAGATGCCCATCATCAGAGAAAGATCCATAATAGCGGAAGCCGCAGCGCCTGAGCCCCGCTTCAAGGATATCATGAAGCACAGTGCTGTTCTCAATCTCCTGAAGCACTATGACCGAGGATGAGCCCATATGCTTCATCAGGTACGCTGCTGTCTTCTTCACCCTGGCTCTGTATATCTCCTCGGTATAGCCGTTTCCCGCTGTGAATGGCTCAAATTCATATCCGTTCTCATATCCGTCATAGAACAGATACATATTGTATGAAGATATGCATATCTCTGCAGCGTCCTTTCCTGCAGTGCATGACAGCAAAAAAATAGGCATAAGGATCAATAGTGCTGACTTCCTCATACCTATAATATCTGCAGATTACTGCTTTATGCTATTTTTCGCTTATATTGCTGATTATCCTGCCGACAATCCCCATCCTCTCTGCATCCTCAGCACTCAGCCAGCAGTCCCTCTCAGTTGCCTTAACTGTATCCTCAAGGCTCATTCCTGTGGATTCAGCGATAATGGAATCAAGGCGCTTTCTTAAGCTATCCATCTCCGCAGCCTCAATATCAATCTGCACGGATGTCATGAAAGGGGAATCCTCAGAGCCCTGGATAAGAGGCTGATGGATCAGGAACCTCGTATCAGGCAGCGACAGCCTTCTTTCCTTAGGTACTGCGAGATACATGAGCGCAGCAGCAGAAGCCACAAGCCCGGCGCCTATGATTGTGACAGGGCTTTTCACAAAGCGCAGCGAATCATAGAAAGCGAGTCCTGTATATGCATCGCCTCCAGGGGAATTCACATATACTGTGATAGGATCACTGCTTTCGCTATCCATTGCAATCAGCTGCCTGAAAAACGAAGCGAAACTCTCTCTTGATACCTCTTCTGTCACCAGTATGACACGGTTTCTGAAAAGCCTATCAACAATAGCAGGCTCAGCCTGGTTCTTATTATTCTGATCTTCCATGCTCAACAATATACTCTAAAATAGCCTTTTTGGAAACATTATGATACTTACTCAGACTCTTCCTCTCAGCTATAATATGCATATGAAAGTCGCAACAGTATCTGTAATAGGCCGGCCATCGGCAGGGAAATCCACACTCGTGAACACGATCTGCGAGATGAAGGTATCAATCACAAGCCCTACTCCCCAGACAACAAGGAATAAGATCAGAGGTATATATACGGACCAGAGAGGCCAGCTCATCTTCACGGATACACCTGGCTACCATATCTCCGGGAAGGAGATAAACAGGAGGATGCAGGAAGTCACAGTATCTGCGCTCGAAGACAGCGATATCATACTGTATGTCCTTGATGGCACAAGAAGCGCAAAGACAGAGGAAGAGGCACTTATAAGGATGATCGGGAATGCCAGAGTGCCTATAGTCGCAGCAATCAACAAAAGTGACATACTGACAGCCGAGAATCTGAGCGACGCCCATTTCTTCATCCGGGAGAACCTGCCAGCAGATACTCCTGTGCTTGAGATCTCCGCAAAGAATGATGAAGGCATCGATGAAGTGCTGATCGAGCTGTTCAGAATAGCAAAGGAAGGCAGCCTGCTGTATGATGAGAGCGAATACACAGACCAGGATCTCGAATTCAGGCTATCTGAGATAATCAGGGAGAAGACAATCAGCAACCTATCAGAGGAGATGCCTCATGTGATCTTCGTTGAGATTGCGGACCTGGAATACAGCGAAGAGGACAAGGAAGTATGGATCAGGGCCTTCATAAATGTTGAGAGAGACGGCCAGAAGGGAATGATCGTCGGAAAAGGCGGAGATAACATAAAGAGGATCCGCGTTGAGTCCCAGAAGGAATTCAGAAGGATATTCCCAGGCTCCAGGGTACATCTTGACCTGAGGGTGAAAGCCCAGGACAGATGGAGGACAGACTCTGTCATACTCAATAAGGTATTCAGGGACTGACTCTTCTTCTCGAGACTGCATCAATGAGAGTATGGACATCACTCTCCTGCCTCTCAGATATGGCGACTATTGCAATCTCCTCTGTTACGGCAATGAATCCGACAAGGATAGTCATCGCGATTGCAATGCATGCCTTATCCTTAAGAAGCGGTATAAGATATATCGTAAAGAATATGCATACGCCTGTCGCCTTATTCAGATATGTATGATGCGACAGATAGCACCTGTATCTGATGAATGCAGAGATATAGAGTGCGACTCTCAATGCAAGCACTGCAAACAGCATGATCCAGAGAGCTAATGGCATGCTGGAGACGAGGTAAGGGATAAGCTTTGCACAGGCTATGATATAGAACACAAGGTCGGATATGCTGTCAAGCCTGGCTCCGAAGCTGCTTTTTGTCCCGAGTTTCCTGGCAATTGTCCCATCCGCAACATCAGTTGCTCCTGCAAGTGTGAAGAAAAGGAAATACTGAGGCGAGAGCACATCATAAAAGAGCATCATCAGAGAGAAGGGAATCCTGAATGCAGTAACGAAATTAGCCAGGTTCTTCCTTACAAAATCCTTCATGACTAAAGATTAGGAAAAATGCATGGCAATGTAAAGCTTTGGCCAGAGCAAAAAAACATCTGGAAATCCAAAATAAACATATGCCATGCATTATAGATCATGCAAACTGTGAATTATAAAGCTCTGAATAGAATCCTTTCTTCTCAAGAAGCTCCTCATGGCTTCCTATCTCGATGATATGGCCATCCTTCATGACTATGATCGCATCTGAATGCCTTATAGTCGAAAGCCTATGAGCGACAACAAAGCTTGTGTGGCCATCCATGAGGCGGGCAAATGCCTCCTGGATGAACAGCTCAGTGCGCGTATCTATCGAAGAAGTCGCCTCATCCAGAATAAGCATATCAGGAGCAGCAAGCACAACCCGGGCAATGCATAAG
>CAKQTF010000068.1 GCA_934276695.1 uncultured Spirochaetales bacterium | reverse complement strand
GCGGAATAGAGAAGATCAAGGATATATATATAAGGAATGAGTTCAGCTTCGGAGAGAAGAGGGGCAGGACGACTGTGATAAACTACCTCGACTCATTCATCTCATATTCAATGGAGCTGGCCGGAGTCAGGGAAGGGAGCCTCAATGGGCTTAAGGTCCTTCTGGAATTCCTTAATGGAAGCGCTGGCACAGAGGTTGCTCTTGCATTCCAGAGAGCTGGGGCTGAAGTCACAGCACTCGATGTCGTGCCTAATGGATATTTCCCTAAGGGAGATCCGAACCCGATCATTGAGTCCTCCATAGCACCTGCCAGGGAGAAGATGAAGAGCGGTCTATGGGATATAGGATTCTGCTTTGATGGCGATGGGGATAGAATGGATCTGATGTATAAGGATGGAAGCCAGATTGTCCCAGGTCTGAATATGGCTCTTATAGCTGGCAGCATCATGGATATCTACCATGGGGACAAGAAGGAATTCTATGCAGATGTGAAGGCTATCCCTGTATCCCTTGTCGAGATTGCAAAGAGGGGAGTCAATGTCCACATAATAAGGAACGGGCATTCGTTCATCAAGGAAAAGCTACGCAGTAACTGTGATAAGGGATACTTCGGAAGCGAGGAGGAATCTGCTCACTACTATCTGAACTTCCCATATGATCCGTCTGATTATAAGAAAGGCTGCGCTGCTGTTGAGAACACTCTGTTCTTCGCACTGCTGACTGCTAGGACATATCTTGAAAATCCGAAGGCCTATGAGGAGATGCATGCGCTTGAGAATTCCATTTACAGGGAAAGGGAATGGCCTCTCCACTGCGAGGCTGCTCCGGAGAAGATGCCTCTTCTCATGGAAGAAGTCGAAGCGAGGATGAGAAGCCTCGGTGCAGAAGTCATAACGAAGATGGATGATTCAAGTGATCTTGATGCGACGCTGATGCGCTTCAACCTGCCTTCAGTATTCAATTCTGAGACCACTCTTGAAGGAAGGAAGTGGGCTCAGGTTGCACAGAGGATCAGCCGCAGTGAGGATGCTATGTGCAGATGGGAAGTGGTCTCCAATGATAAGGATGAGTGTGAAAGGCTCAATGCTGAGGTCAGGAAGATCACTGATAAATATGTGGATGCAGGTTTTGCCAGATACTGATATATTTATGTACTGTTATGGATATTAATGGCAGAAGACAGGAAATACTGAATATACTTCAGGAAAAGGATTATGTGACTGTAGATGAGTTCTCCAGGCTTCTTGAGGTGAGTGCGGTCACCATACGCACTGACCTCACAGCTCTGGAAGCGGAAGGGCTTCTGATCAGGACCCATGGCGGGGCTATGATCAATGAGAAGAAGGGCAAGGCAAGGCTGATCTCACGCACTATGTGCGAATTCGAGGCAGAGAAGAAGGCAATTGCCAGACGCGCTGCAAGCCTGATAAGCAGCGGCAGCACGATAATCCTGGATTCCGGATCAACCACAATCCATATCATAGAGTACATAAAGGACATGGATATAACAGTAGTCACGAATAATGTCCTTGCTATAGAGAAGCTCAGGAATGAAGAGCATATAAAGCTTGTGACGCTTGGAGGGACGCTGAGGCGTGAGTCCATGGGTACGATTGGTCCTCTTGCAAACAATGCTGTGAAGTCTATGAATGTCGATGTGTACCTGATGGGTGCTGCGGCATACGATGATGAGATAATCTCCTCATCTGACATTGTAGAGGCAGAGCTTAAGCAGAATATGCTGAGATCTGCCGATAAGGTTGTATTCCTTGCCGATTCATCAAAATACGGGAAGAGGGCCTTCTCGACAGTATGCACGTGGAAGGACATAGATACGTTCATATCTGATAGGGTTTCCCTGGATTTCAGACGGGAACTGGAGGAAAGAGGAGTCGAGGTGCTCTCTGCAGATGATTAGGAAAGGCATATCCCTTGTAGGGATAAAGGACATAGCAGATGTCATGGCAATCCGGAGTGCATATCCGGATTGCTGGTTTGAGATCTCATACTTGTCAACGCCTGAGTCGCTGAAGGAGATCCTTCCTGTGGTCAGCGGAAGGGTTGCAAGCATCCATATGCTTGCGCCTGTAAGGGAATTCTTCCCGAATCTCTCTTCCGATAAGTCATATGCCTGGTCTGAGAGGGAGATACTCAAGGATGCTGGATTCGCGCTTAGCATAGGCGCAGAGAATCTTGTCCTGCACCCTGGGTATCTTGTTGATGGCCTCGTATACAGGGATTACAGCAGGCGCCTTAAGCAGCTTCATGAGCTTGATATGGATGGCCTGATGCTGGTCCCGGAGGAATCTGTATGCTCTCCTTCATATATAGAGAGCAGCATCTATAGGAATGCGTTTGATTCAATGGTCTCTAATGCGCAGAGGCTCAGCCGCAGGATAAGGGAGCTGGGACTGCATCTCTGCCTTGAGAACCTGAATCCGAGGGCAGGATACCTTTTCCTTCATCCTGATGAGGCAGTTGCCCTTGCTTCAGAAGGTCTTGAGCTATGCATAGATGTCGGTCATCTGCAGGTGAATTCCGCTGTCTTCGGCTTTGATGTCCTTTCGGAAACGAAGCGTATTCTTGATACAGGTCACGTTAGGACAATGCATCTCCATTCTAATGGATCAAAGCCTGGATTCTATAAGGATTCTCATGAAAGCCTAGATAAATTTATGCCTTTCTATAAAGAAATCCTCAAATATGGTCAGGAAAAAGGAGCTAATCTGATTCTTGAGACATTAGAGGAGCCATTGCACAATATCAGTCTTCTGTTCTGAAGACTTTCACAAATGAAAGTAATTCAAAAAAAACTTGCAATCCCGAAAATACATGGTAGCATTATTTCTGTAGCCCAAGCTACAGAGTATAGGGAGAGCAAAATAATGAAGAAAACAATTGCATTTATCCTCGTTGCTTTGATGGCTTTCTCCGTGTTCGCACAGGGAGCACAGGAGACATCCGCTAAAAAGCAGAATCTTGTTATTTATAGCGCAGCTTCAGAAGGAGAGGCTGATAAGCTCACAGAAGAGTTCAATAAGCTCTATCCGGATATCAGTGTGACAATCATCAGAGCTGGTTCAGGAGACCTTGTAACAAGAGTCAAGACTGAATGGCCAAAGCCAGAAGGCGATGTCATCCTCCTGATGGGAACAGAGAACCTTGATCAGATCTACGATATGCTTATGCCATACAAGTGCGCAAATGATTCCAAGATTGCGCCTGAGTATAAGGATTCAAAGTCTGAGACTCCGAAATACTATGCAACTTCAATGCCTCTTCAGGCAATCATGTACAACACAGACATGCTGAAGCCGGAAGATGCCCCTAAGTCATGGAAGGATCTTGCTGATCCAAAGTACAAGGGCAAGATCGTTCTTGCAAACCCTGCTTCATCAGGATCTGCTTATGCTCAGCTTTATATGATGAATAAGCTCTATGGCATGGATTTCGTAAAGCAGGTTGTTGCTAATACAACATATGTCGCATCATCAACAGCAGGCCCTGACTCAGTTGCACGCGGTGAGTATGCAATCACAGTCACAGGCGAGGCTAACATCGGAAAGAAGATCAATGCAGGCGAGCCTGTTGCATACGTTCTTGCTGAGGAAGGAACAGGTTTCAGGATTGAAGGCTCTGCAATCCTCGCAAACTGCAAGAATGAGGATGCTGCAAAGAAGTTCATTGACTTCATGACAACAACAGATGCATTTGAGATCGTAAGAACAGAATGCTACAGAAGAGCTGTCTCTACAGAGGTTCCAGGGCCAGAGGGCCTTCCATCACTCTCAGAGCTGAAGTTCTTCGAATACAATGCTGCAGAAGCTGCTGCAAACAAGAAGGCACTTGTTGCTGAATTCAACAGCCTCCTCTGATTCAGGCTGATAAAAATCTAGGGCTGAGTGGGATAAAAGTCACCTGGCCCTTTTTTTTAAAGGAGAACACTATGAGTAAGAACGTTACTTACGAGAAAGTAAACAAGATATACGGGGAAGGATCAAAGAATCCTGTGCATGCCTTAAAGGATGTCTCATTCACGATTGAGCCAGGTGAGCTCTTCTGCCTGCTTGGACCTTCAGGCTGCGGAAAGACAACTCTTCTGAGATCCACTGCAGGGCTTGAGGAGATCTCTTCCGGAAAGATGTACTATGGTGATGTCGATATTTCCACGATTCCTCCTTATAAGCGCAATATCGGAATGGTCTTCCAGAGCTTTGCCCTCTATCCTCATATGTCCATATTCGAGAATGTCGCATATGGCCTCAGGGTCAGAAAGGTCCCTAATGATGAGGTCAAGAGAAAGGTCACAGAAGTGATGGAGCTTGTCGGACTCCAGGAGGAGCTTAAGAGAAACCCAAGCCCTACAGCGCTCAGCGGTGGCCAGCAGCAGAGAGTCGCCATTGCAAGGGCTCTTGTCTATGATCCTGATATCCTTCTCCTTGATGAGCCTCTTGCTAACCTTGATGCGAAGCTCAGACGCTATATGAGAGCTGAGATCAGAAGAATACAGAAGGCAACGAACATCACTACGATATTCGTGACCCATGACCAGGAAGAGGCAATGGCTGTAGGAGACAGGCTTGCTGTGCTCAAGAAGGGCCTTGTTGAGCAGATCGGCACATCCGATGAGCTCTATAATGAGCCTAGGAATGCGTTCGTTGCTAACTTCATCGGGAAGATGAATTTCTTTGAGGCCCAGGCCATTGAGAGCAGCGGTTCTGAGTGCATCGTTGAGATTGCAGGAACAGGGAAGCGCTATGGTGTGCAGAAGGAGAGATGCCACGTTGCACCGGCAAAGGGTGACAGGGTTCTTCTTGGAGGAAGGCCTGAGCATCTTCTTGTCTCCTCATCCCCATCAGAGAAGTCGGTTCCTGGAAAAGTCCATATAATCCAGCACCTCGGATCATTCATCCGCTATGAGGTTGATATTGATAAGAGCATCTCCCCTGTGACTCTGGAGATTGATATGGATTCCCTGCAGAAGGATATCCATGAGGGAGATAAGGTATATGTCTCATTCAAGGAGAACAGACTGCACCTCTTCTCTCCTGAAGGAAGGGATCTATGAGCAGAAAGTATTCAATAGTCGAGAACGGCGCAGAGAAGAACAAGGTCAGGAAATTCTTCCAGAAGGATTTCTCACAGCTGATCATATTCGCAATTCCTATGCTCTTCCTGGCTGTGTTCCTTCTCTATCCTCTTGTCCTCACGCTTCTGAGGGCTTTCTGGACTCCTACAGAAGGACTGGAGTTCTCAGGATGGTCGCTTGAGGGCTTCCGGCAGTTCTTCACGAGCAATCTCTACATGAAGAGCCTTAAGAACTCGTTCATCGTAAGCATATCAGTGACTCTTCTCTCCCTTCTGATCGGTGTTCCTATGGGATACTGTGTTGCAAGGGTGAAGATTCCATGCAAGAAGCTGATTCTATCACTTGGCATCCTTCCTATAATCATGCCTAGCTTTGTCGGTGCTTACACATGGGTTATCCTCCTTGGAAACAAGGGTATAATAAGGGTATTCCTTAACTGGCTTTTAAGGCCTTTCGGAGTCACAGTGCCTTCCATCTACGGAATGTTCGGAATGATCCTGTGCATGACTCTGACATACTATCCGTTTGTGTTCCAGCTAAGCTATGGCGCATTTGCAAGTGCAAACTCATTGCTTGAGGAATCCGCAATGCTAATGGGAGCAAAGAATGGCAGGATAATGAGGACAATCACGCTTCCTCTGATCATGCCATCTCTTGGAGCTGCTGCGCTTCTGGTGTTTGTAAGGGCAATCGGAAACTTCGGAATCCCGGCAATCATAGGCGGAAACAACTATGTGCTCCCGACGCTGATCTACTTTGAGGTTAACGGCTTCTTCAACATCAATGGAGCATGCTCGATTGCTGTCGTCAACGTTGCGATCACAGCACTTGTCCTCTATATACAGAAGTATGTTGTATCAAGGCATGAGTATGAGACTATCTCAGCAACGCATAAGGATCTCAAGCTTCATGAGGGAAAGGGCGCAAAGATCGCTGCATCAGTCTACTGCATCATTATCCTCATCATGTCGCTCCTGCCTCAGATC
>CAKQTF010000067.1 GCA_934276695.1 uncultured Spirochaetales bacterium | reverse complement strand
GTTGAGCACCTTTCCAAATACTACGGGAAGAAGCATGTCGTGAAAGACATCTCATTTGATATGAGATCAGGCGATATAACAGGGCTTCTTGGCCCGAATGGCGCAGGAAAGACTACTTCATTCTACATGATCGTAGGATTCATCAAGGCAAATGCCGGACGGATAGCAATCAATGAAGAGGAGATCACAGGGCTTCCGATGCATGAGAGATCAAAGCGCGGGCTCGCATATCTTCCGCAGGAACCATCTGTATTCAGAAAGCTTTCCGTTGAGGATAATATACGCCTAGTGCTGGAGGCTCAGCCAAGGATGACAAAGAAGGAAAAATCCGAAAGGCTTGAGGAGCTCCTATCAGATTTCGGGATCGACAGGGTCAGGAAGCAGTATGGCTACACTCTATCAGGAGGAGAAAGACGCAGGACAGAGATAGCAAGAGCCCTTGCGACATCACCTAAATTCCTTCTGCTTGATGAGCCATTTGCAGGAATAGACCCGAAAGCTGTGTATGAGATAAAGCATATTGTGCGCAGGCTAGCAGATTCAGGGATCGGTGTTCTGCTGACTGATCATAATGTGAGGGACACACTCGAGATAACGACATCAGCACACATAATAAATGACGGTGAGATCCTTGTCTCTGGGACCAGGGAGGAGCTTCTAGCTGACCAGCAGGCAAGGGAGATCTATTTCGGAAGGGATTTTGACAAGGGGGCTGACATTGGCTGATCTATCAATGACAACATCCCTCAGGCAGGAGATGAAGCTCTCTCCGCAGCTTCTGGAGACAATGGATACGCTTGCGCTCTCTGCAGACGAGCTTCAGGAGAAGATAAAGAAGAAGGCAGAGAGCAACCCTACTCTGGTCATCAGGGAAAAGAGCACATCCTTTGACAGGATTGCTGATGAATATAGGGGGAGGACAGATAAAAGGGAGTCATATTCTGACAGCCAGTATGCTTCTGATGATAACGATAAAGATGCAGGCGCAATCGAGCGCCTATCTGCCTCAAAAGAGACACTGTACGATCATCTGTCAGCAGAGCTCAGGCTCCTTGATCTTCCGGAGAAAGTCTACTCTGCAGCTGACACGATAATATCAGCCCTTGACCGCAACGGGTTCACAGGAGAGCATCCGGAAGAGCTTTTAAGCAGTTCTGAAAAACCATATTTCAGTGATGCGATAAAGGCTGTCCAGTCGCTTGAGCCTACAGGTGTCGGGGCAAAGGACTGGAAGGAAGCGCTGATGCTGCAGATAAGGGAGACCGGAGCAAGGGAAGACGAGCTTGAGCTTTTCAGAAAGCTTATCTACAGTGAGATGGACAATCTTAAGTCGGGGCGCTATGACCAGATAGCAAAAGACCTCAGGACAGACAGAGAGGATGTTGAATCCATGTATGAGCTGCTGAAGACGCTCACTCCTTTCCCTGGTCTCAGGTACTCATCGGACTATGAGAGCTATGTGGTGCCAGAGCTATCGATAAAGAAAGAGGATGGAGTGCTGAAGCTCAGGCTTCTCAGGGATGCAGTGCCGATTGTGGAGATTGATCCATCATATGAGGAGATGGCAGCAGAGCTGAAGGGAAGCCGGAGAAGCGAGGATAAGAAAGCAGAGCGGTATCTGAAAGCAGAGCTGCAGGAATCAAAAGACCTGATAAACCAGCTTGAGATAAGAGCAAGCACACTTGAGAGGACAGGCGCATCACTTATGGAAAGGCAGAAGGACTTCTTCATGTATGGCCCGCTGTTCCTGAAGGGGCTTACAATGAAGACTGTGGCTGATGATATAGGTGTCCATGAGGCAACAGTATCCAGGATATCAGCATCGAAGTACATAGACACAGACTGGGGAATCTATCCTATAAGATCCTTCTTCTCCTCATCTGTACAGGCAGCAGATGGCGATATGTCAAAGAATGCAGTAAAGGAAAGGATCAGGCAGATCATAGAGTCAAACTCAAGCGGAAAGGCGCTTTCCGATCAGAAGATCTCAGACATGCTTGCCTCTGAAGGAATCAAGGTAGCAAGAAGGACTGTCGGAAAATACAGGGGGGAACTCAATATAGACTCCTCATTCGAGAGAGCAAAATAGCACACATAAACTACACATACTTCAGTTAGCCTTTCGCTGGTTCTCAGGTTATCTTTAGAATAGGAGGTGGCCTATGAACGTAAATTTCAGAGGTATCGGTTTCAGTGTTACAGAAGAAGAAAGAGCATTCCTTGATAAGAAGCTGAAAAAGCTCAGCTTTGCAGAGGACTACCTTCAGGATCTGGACATCACAGCAAAGAAGGAAAGCAAGGGAATAGGATTCCATATTGATGCTATCCTTCACTTCACATGGAAGAAGGAGAAGGCTGTATCCGTGGAATCCTATGAGCTCCTGGAAGGAATAGAAAGCATCGCAGATAAGATACAGAGCGCCGCAAAGAAGGAAAAAGAGAAGACAATGGGACTATAAGCCCGGATATGCGGCAGTAAGAGAGGGAAGCGCAGGCACGTACTGCACTTCCCTTTTCTATTCATAAGGCGGCATTCTTCCTGTAAATTATCATCGATTTAATATAATATTAGGAACATGGTAGATTTCACAGTGCTCAATCTCCTTGATCTTGATCTAAAGGAGCATAACTATCTGCAGCTTAAATGCGTAGCAGGAAGGTCAGGACTCTCCAGAAAGATTTCCATAGCAAAGATCACACGCCCGGGGCTTGCCCTCTCAGGCTACTTCGTTGACTTCGACTATTCATCAATACAGGTATTCGGATTATCTGAGGAAAGCTATATCGATGAATTCGAGAAGAGGAATGATTACTCAACAATAGAGAAATACTTCGAATACCAGATCCCATGTGCGATATTCGTTGACAACTACATGCCTTCAGACCACATAAAGGAGCTGGCAGAGAAGAATGCCATAACACTCCTCACTACCCCGCTCGACTCCTCAGATCTATCAAGGCGTGCATACTCGCTTCTCGATGAGGTATTCGCCAAGACAGAGACAATACATGGCGTTCTTATTGAGGTATTCGGAATCGGCGTGCTTATCACAGGGAGCAGCGGAGTCGGAAAGAGCGAGACTGCGCTTGAGCTCATTGAGCGTGGGCACAGGCTGATCTCAGATGATACTGTAAAGCTCAGAGCAATCTCAGACAGCTATCTTGTAGGATCGGGAGAGAATCCGCTGATTGCCCATCACATGGAGATAAGAGGACTTGGCATCATAGATATAACAGCCCTCTTCGGGGTAGGAGCAATCAGGGACAAGAAGCAGATCCAGCTTGCTGTCGAGCTTGAGGACTGGGTGAACGGAAAGGAATATGACAGAATCGGGGATTCACTGACAGCCTCCTATCTTGGGATAACAGTCCCGAAGGTAGTGATCCCTGTAAGGCCTGGGCGGAATATACCTATTCTCATTGAGACAGCTGCAAGGAATGAGAGGCTGAAGAAGCTAGGATTCCATTCATCCCAGAATTTCAGCAATTCCGTCATGCGCTGGCTTGAAAGCGAGGAAGCAGAGAATCTGTATTTTGATAAGGAGGAAGTCTGATGATTGAAATAGAGCTTGAGGTAAAAGGAAGAGCAGGGATCCACGCAAGGCCTGCTTCAGTCCTGGCTAAGACTGCATCATCATTCAGATCGTCAGTATTCATAATCAAGGATACGATGAAGATAAATGCAAAATCGATAATGGGGATAATAACGCTCGGTGCAACATATAAGACAAGGCTGCTGTTCCAGATTGACGGGGATGATGAGCAGGAAGCCATGGCTGCTATCGAGAAGCTCTTCGACAATCAGTTCGAGGAGAGCTGATGAAGGATCTCACTGACAAGCAGAAGGCACTGCTGTCATTCATCGAGCAGAACTATGAAGAGAGAGGCATAATGCCGACACTCTCAGAGATCTCATCCAGATTCTCCTATTCAGATAAGGCTGCATGGGATGCTGTTGATGCGCTGGCAAGAAAAGGCTTCATAGAGAAGGAAAAACGCGGGCACAGAGCCATGAGGCTGAATCCTGGGAAAAGAGAGCGGATGGAGAATGCAAGAATCCCCTTCTACTCTGATATGATAACAGCTGCTTCAATAACCGGCGCGGCTGAGGAATCAGTATATATTGAGAAGGCAGCAGTGGCAGGGCGTGACCTATTCGCAATAAGGGTTCAGAGCCTGTCGATGAAGAATGCAGGAATACTGCCTGGCGATATCGCAGTCCTAGACAGGAACACATCAGAGCTGAAGGACAATGACATTGTGCTGGCAGAGCCGAAAGCTGCGGAGGACAATGCACTGATGGAGCTGAGAAGATTCAGGAGGACACCATTCTTCACAGAGCTCTGGCCTGAGAATGACAGCATGGGTATAATAAAGGCACCTGCATTCTCGTTCTATGGAAGGCTGATCATGATCTTAAGGAGTTATTAATGTCTGTTTATCTGCTTTTAGGACCGGAAGAAGGAGAGAAGAAGGAATTCATAGAGAAGGAAAAGAGCCGCATACTGGCAATCCATCCTGATGCTGAGCTCTATACATTCTTCACAGGAGATGATAGCGAGGATGCTGTGTACCAGGCTCTTTCGCAGAATTCCCTGTTCTCCTCATTCCGCTTCATAGTAATAAAGGCATTCGAGAATGCATCAAAGACAGATGGGATATCCAAAGCGCTTACTGAATACGCAAAGGCCCCGCAGGATGATGCAGAGATAATAATAGTCTCATCAGACCCGTCATCCTCCTCAATCCCGAAAGCCATAGCAGAGCTTGCAGGAAAGGATAACACGAAAGTCTACTGGGAACTCCGGGAAAGCGATAAGATAAACTGGATCCGCTCCTATGCAAGAAAGGAAGGGTTCACAATAACAAAGCCAGCTATAGATGAGATTCTCTCATCTGTGGATAACAATACCCTCGAGATGAAGAACCTGATGTCATCAATCGCACTCTTCCTCCATCTGCAGAAGACAGGGAATGTAATAGACGAGGATGTGATCGAGACATATGCATCAAGGACAAAAGGAGAGAATGGATACACACTCTTCAGGGCTGTGGCAGAGAGGGACCTTGAGCATGCGATGCTGATCATCTCATCAATAGTGCTTCAGGATGCAAGAGAGATAATACCAGCATTCACCGTGCTTCAGAATCAGTTCAGAAGGCTTGAATCATGCCTGGCCCTGAAGGAGAGAGGATTATCAGAGAGCCAGATATTCAAGGAAGCAGAATACTTTCCAACATATGCACCTAAGAGACCGGCAAAGGGCGTGATGTTCAAGGAAGCCCCTGTGTTCTCATCTGCAATGAAGAACTACAGCCTTCAGGATGCAGAGAGAATCGTGCTGTATCTCGGAAAGATGGATAGCGAGATCAAGGCTGCAGGCACAGATATCACAAAGCTGATGCTTGAAGAGATCATATACTCAATAATCGAGTTCAGGGCATCAGACTCAGGAATCAGCCTGCTGCCTCCAGAGCACTCAGCCGCATTCTAGAAGCTGAGCTTATGAAGCACGCGCTCTGCGACAGGAAGAGGGATTGAAGCACCTTTTGCAAGCTCTTCGGCACTGAGATCTAGAATGGCCTCTATGCTGCCATATCTCTCCATTATCCTCCGGCTGCGTTCCTTTCCTATCCCTTCTATTGATTCAAGCAATGAGAAAGATGCTTCCTTGCTGCGCATTCTCTGGTTGAATGATGTTGCAAACCTATGGCATTCATCCCTGACTGCAATCAGGACCCTGAGCCCGGGATCGGAATGCGGAAGCAGAAGAGAAGGCCTATCAGGGAACACTATCTCCTCCTCCTTCTTCGCAAGCCCTACGACAGGGAAGCTCAGTCCAAGAGCAGCAAGAGCATCAAGCGCTGCACTCACCTGACCCTTTCCTCCATCGACCATCAGCAGGTCAGGAAGCTCCTTCCCTTCCCTTGACAGCCTTGAATAGCGTCTATAGACAGCTTCCCTCATTGACTGGAAGTCATCAATCCTCCCATCTAGCGTCTTCATTGAGAAATGGCGGTATTCCTTATTGGATGAATTGCCATCCCTGAATACGATAAGCGATGCCACTGTGTACTTCCCTGAAAGCTGTGCTATATCGAAGCCTTCTATAT
>CAKQTF010000066.1 GCA_934276695.1 uncultured Spirochaetales bacterium | reverse complement strand
CGTTTGGATCGGATGAGGCAAACCTATGGCATAAGTATAAGGAGGACAGTGTCGGAGGGCTTTCCTACAGGACAAATGCAGGGCTTTTCAACACATCATCAATGACTCCTTCAAGATGGAAAATTTCAAAGATAGTCATTGACAGGGACTTCACAAGCGCTTACATTCAAACAAGCGCGCTCTCTTTTATCTTTGATACCGAAAGCAGCTATAGGCTATTCGAGGAAGATGGAAGGATGTATCTTGAATTCAAGACAGAATCAGAGCAGAGCATTGTGGATAATGCACTGTTCAAGAATCCTAACCCAGGGGAGGGTGATGCATTCATCTTAGAGAGAATAGAGTAGTAGGAGGGACAATGATCGCCGACAGGAACAAGCGCAGTCTGATCATCGTTGAATCACCGACAAAAGCAAATACCATAAAGAAATATCTTCCTTCAACCTGTCAGGTTGTCGCATCAAAGGGCCATGTAGTTGACCTGAATCCGAATCCGGATCCAAAAGATGGCGTGTATGGTGTTGATGTGAATCATGACTTTAAGCTTGATTATGTGATAGTTGACGGGAAGGAAGCGCTTCTCAATGATATGAAGAAGCTGCTGAAGAAGTCAGAGCAGCTCATTCTTGCAAGTGATGAGGATAGGGAGGGAGAGTCGATTGCATGGCACCTTCTCAATCAGCTTAAGCCAACGGTTCCTGTATTCAGGATGGTGTTCCATGAGATAACAAAGAAGGCGATCCTCGCTGCTTTTGATAACTGCCGTGAGATAGATATAAATCTCGTAAGGGCACAGGAGGCAAGGCGCACTATAGACAGGCTGCAGGGCTATGGCATCTCGCCGCTTCTCTCGCAGAAGCTGGGTGCGAAATACAGTGCAGGCCGCGTGCAGTCACCTGCTCTCAAGATGATAGTTGAGAAGGAGAAGCTGAGGCGCAGGTACAGAAAATCCGATTACTATTCAGTTGAGGCCTCAATGGAGCACTCCGGTGTGCATTTCCCTGCCGTGCTGACAGCTGTAGGAGAGAGGAAGGTAGCATCCTCCTCCTCATATGATAAGGATACAGGAGCTCTGAAGAAGAAGGATGCATTAGTCCTCAGCAGGGATGAGGCCGAAGCGCTGAAGGCAAGGCTTTCAGGACAGAATGCCATAGTCGAGAGCGTTATGCACCAGGATAAGACGGAGCGGCCGCAGATGCCGTTCACCACATCCACGCTGCAGCAGGATGCGACAAGACGGCTGCGCAAGGGCGCAAGAGAGATCATGATGATCGCCCAGCATCTCTATGAGAATGGATTCATCACATATATGCGAACGGATTCCCCGAATCTCTCAGACGAATGCATCAGGGCGTCAAGGGCTGCTGTGGTTTCCTTATATGGTGATGAGTATCTTTCCCCGGCTCCCAGAAACTATAAGGCGAAGACTCTTGGTGCTCAGGAGGCCCATGAAGCAATAAGGCCTTCCGGCGACTATATGAGGACTCCTAAGGAGACAGGGCTTACAGGCGATGAGCTTAAGCTGTATACACTGATCTGGCAGAGGACGCTCAGCACGCAGATGCGTGATGCCGAGAAGGCTGTGACAACGCTGTCCCTTAGAAAAGATGACTGCCTCTTCACTGCATCCGGCACTGTGATCACATTCAAGGGATTCCGGATTCTCTATGAGGCTGCATCTGATGGAGATGAGGATGAGGAGAAGGAAGGACTGCTCCCATCGCTTTCTGCCGGGGAGAATGTCCTGATAGAGGAATGCGAAGCGAAGGCCCATACAACACAGCCTCCTGCAAGATACAATGAGGCAACTCTTGTTAAGACCCTTGAAAGCGAGGAGATCGGAAGGCCTAGCACATATGCCACTATAATCTCAACTCTGCTTGACAGGCACTATATTGTCCGTGACGGACAGGCTCTGGTTCCGACCTTCACAGGCTTCTTTGTTGACGCTTTCCTCGAGAAGGCGTTCAGCCTTTATATCGGATATGATTTCACAAAGACGATGGAAGCCGGCCTTGATGAGATTGCAGAGGGAAAGGAAGACAAGAGCGAGTACCTCAGGGAGTTCTGGTTCGGTTCTGATAAGCTTGATGGACTTGAGAAGGATCTTTCTGTAGCCAAGGCATCAACAGCTCCAGGAGAAGTGAAGAGCCTGGTGCTGCCTGATCTGGATTATTCATTCACTGAGGGGGATGAGGAGATAAGATATGAGATAAGGACAGGTAAGTTCGGACCGTATCTCTCATCCAGCTTCATTGATAAGGAAAGCGGCAAGGCGAAGATGGCATCGATAGATGAGAAGAAGTACTTCCCAGGGACTTTCACCGATCTTGATGCCAGATCAATACTGTTTCCTGAAGAGAGCACAGTAGTGCTGTATGACAGATATGAGCTGAAGAGCGGAAGGTACGGAGAGTACATTGTCAGGCTCTCTGACGGGAAGAATGCCCAGTGGCCGAGGATAAAGGACAGGGCAGGATCAGCATCAGAGGATTTCCTGGAACTTCTGTTTGAGCTTCCGAAGACAGTCGGAAAGGATGATGAGGGCAATGAGGTCATTCTCCGTTCCGGCCCATATGGATTCTATGCTTCGTACAAGGGCCATAATATCAGAGTGCCTGATCCGATGGCATTCAGAGCTGAGAGCGTTTTCCTGAAGCACTCTGATTCACTGCCTGTATTCCAGTGCAATGGAAAGGATGCAGAGATTGCATCCGGGCGTTATGGCTTCTATATAAAATATGATGGAAAGAACTATCCACTGCCTCCGGCATTCAAGAAGGACATCTCAGAACTCACAGCTGATGATGTCATTAAGGCAATAGGATCAGGTGATGCGGATAAGGGCCAGGATGCGCTCAGAACTTTCAGTGTGGACGGTGCTGATGTGTATCTTCTTGATGGAAGATTCGGGCCATACCTGAAGAGAGGATCAGATAACATACCTCTCCCTGCAGATGCGAAGAAGGATATCTCAAAGCTGACAGATGAAGCTGTTGCTGAGATTGTTTCCTCTTACAAGCCTAAGGCCAGGACATCATACAGAAGAGGGAAATCGAGATAAAAAAATTGACCCCTATGCGATTCGAACGCACGACCTACTCCTTAGGAGGGAGTCGCTCTATCCAGCTGAGCTAAGGGATCAACGTTAGAGAGTATATGTTAAATGGCCGACCTTTGCAACGGGCTAGTCTTTTCTTTGTTACGAAATCTAATTAGAATTGTTGCAGAGAGGAAGAAAAATGACAGTTCAGGAATGTATGACTAAGCATCCGATCACCTGCAGGGAGTCAGATAACATATATGAGGTCAGTGAGCTCATGGAAAGAGAGGCTGTCCATCATCTGCCTGTTCTCGATAGCCGAGGCAAGCTTGTAGGCGTGATCTCAGAGAAGGATATAATCACAGCTGTGCCGGATCTGTCATCAAAGCCGTCTCTTTCTAAGATGGCATATCTTATATCCCGCCTGGCAGTCCGGGATATAATGAGATCAGAGGTTGCAACCATAGATCCGGACGCTCCCGTTGAGCAGGCTGCAAAGGAGATGTTCGACAAGGAAGTCTCCTGCCTGCCTGTTGTATATGACCAGTCGCTTGTCGGACTGATCACGAAGAGCGACATGTTCTCCCTTCTTCTTGAGCTGTTCGGGGCAAGGCACTATGGCGTGAGGATATCACTGCGTGTAAAGGATAGGCCAGGTACAATCGCGGAAATAACATCAGAACTCGCTAAGAGCGGAATAGACATAGTCTCAATCGGAACAATACGCCGTTCCGAGGAAGGAATCTGCACTCTCAAAGTACAGGGAGAGAGCAGGGAGAATCTCATAAGGCTGTTTGATAGGCTCGGAGCAGAGGTAATAGATATCAGGGAAGTCTGAGTGAGGAATAAGAAAGCAAGACCTGCCGATATAAAGCGGCATCTTAATGAAGAGATAAAGGATGAGAGCCCTTTCAGCGGCATAGTGCTGAAAGAGAAGAAGACAGAGGCTAAGCCTGAAAGGAAGCCTGTGCCTAAGAAGCCATCTGAGATAGTCCAGGGATATAACCCTAATGCATCTTTTGCAGATATCCTGTTCTCCTATGAGCATACAGGTAATCCATATTCCATGCCTGAAAGCAGGAAAAAGAAGATTGCAGAGAAAAAGACCGACTTTGCTTCAATACTTGCAGAATGGGAAGGCACTGGCACAGGAAAGAAAAAGGCATCAGGCAGCCAGAACCAGAAGAAGAGCGTTTATAAGCCTACGAAATCCTTTGAGGATATCCTGTCCCAGTATGAAGGCCGGCCGGCAGAGTCAAAGAAAGACCGCAGTGCGGAACATGAAAGAAAGGCGAAAAGCCCTGCAAGGCCAGATGAGAGCGGCCCGTATGAGCGCCATAGCGCTGCTTATAAGCCATCAAAGGATTTCAGTGAGATCCTCTCCTCTTTTGATAATCCCAGAGGCAGGGATGACAGTGCCAGTGAAAAGGCTGCGGCAGCTGCTGAGCCTCTTTCGGAATCCCTTTTCAGGACTGATTCTGAATATGAGAGAGCTCCAGAGGCATCATGGTCAGTACTTGGTGGCAATGATTCCTTCGTAAGGCCTGAGAAGAAGGATGCTGCTCCTATAAAAGAGAAAGAAACTGTAAAGGCTGTCTCAGCGCCATATAAGCCGTCAAAGGATTTCTCTGAGATATTAAGCGAATATGAGAATGGCAGGGCATCGGCATCATCTTCTGCAGATGATCCGATTGCTGTATTGCCACCTGCTGAGAAGATAGAGGCTGCAGAGACGAGCTCGATGTTCCGGAAGGAGACAGAGGATGAGCGAAGGGCGCCTGGCGCTGCCTGGTCCGTGTTCGGCGGCAATGAGACCTTTGTCCGGAAAGAGCATTCTGCAGAGGCTGATGTCCTTCCTCAGGTAGAGATTCCATGCCAATCCCATTATAGGCCTTCCTCTGATTTTGCAAGCATCCTCAGCGACTATGAGAAGGAAGATATAAAGACATTCGATGAGATAATGAAGGAGAAAGGCGACAGCGATAGGAAGAAGGCACAGCTGACTCTGCCGCAGCTCAGGCTGATGAAGCCTCAGGCAACGCTGGATCTGCATCAGCTTACACAGAATGAGGCTGAGGATGCCATCCTCTCATTCCTCTCCGAATGCCATGAGAACGGGATAAGGAAGATATCGATAATAACAGGGAAAGGCCTTCATAGTGAGGATGGGATAGGGATCCTCAGATCCGTTGCAGATAGGGTGCTGGATGAATCTGGCCTAGTGAGTGAGAAGAAAAGCGCCCCTCAGAATGCAGGTGGCAGCGGGGCGCTCTGGATTATCCTTAAGGCTTAGCGTTCTCGGTAGATGATTCTGCCTTTTGAGAGATCATACGGGCTGAGCTCAACCTTGACTGTATCCCCTGGCACTATCCTGATGTAGTGCTTTCTCATTTTTCCTGAAAGATGAGCCAGAATAACCAGCTTGTTTGACAGCTCAACACGGAACATTGTGTTCGGAAGGGCCTCCTTGACGACTCCTTCTACCTCGATTGCTTCTTCTTTTGCCATTATAACTCCTACATAGGCTCCCTGGTGGAGCCTTCATCCCCATCTGCAGGCTATTTGCCTCAATGATGGATATGCCATATTCTAAAAGCTTAGACAGTATAGACATAAGAGAAAAGGGATGTCAAGGAATCCAGAGAGGATAAAATGGCACCATATTGTCTTATTATTCTATATGCATAAATGAATTGAATACTGTATGCCTATGGCTGCAATGATGCTTTTTTGTTTCAGCTCCCGTATTTATCCTCTGCGTGTTGAATATAAATGCCAAAAAGTGCAAACTGCTTCTGAGGTGAGAATATGGGTGCATTAGACAGATATCTTCAGAATAATAACGGAAGGATTGACGCGGGGCTTGCCCTGTATCTTTCAGAGCTTGATCTCATCAGCCGCGTCTCAGTTAAGACAGCTGGATACATAGTGAATGAGCTGAAGGACCAGAGAACGCATCTCAAGCTGATCGCAAGTGAGAACTTCTCATCATTGCCTGTTCAGGCAGCTATGGGCAATCTGCTTACAGATAAATACAGTGAAGGGTTCCCATTCCATAGGTTCTATGCAGGCTGTGATAATG
>CAKQTF010000065.1 GCA_934276695.1 uncultured Spirochaetales bacterium | reverse complement strand
GGATAAGCCAGACTCTGAGGTCATCGCTTGTTGAATCGCATGAATGTGTAGACATTGTAGATCCGTCAGCTGTTGCATTCTTGCCGATAGCAAAAATAGTACAAGCGCTAAGCGTCTCTGCCGTTACCAGCAGACAAATTGCCAGTACCGCGAAAAATTTTCTCATACTTTTCTCTCCTTTTTATATAATCACCAAAGGTGGAATGAGCTATTTAATGATCAAAACCAGATTATACCGATTAAAATTTATAATCCGTAAAAGTAATCCCTTTTATTATAAAAACCTATAAGAAATCTATAAACTAAAAATTTTCAATGTATCCGTTATATTATAACTCATGGCATCCGAAAATGGATGCCATGAAATTGCATATCAGTATATTGTATCGTAGATAAGAGCCTCAGCAGCCTCAACAAATGCACCGAACTGGGCCTCTGTCACATTAGCCTTGGTCTTAAGGACAATTACACCACCTTCAGGATATTCATAGCCGCAATATCCAGGAAGAACACCACCAAGAGTTGATGCAATCAGAGGGATCGTATCATCTCCTACGGCATCAACATAATCAAAAGTAACAGTATTGCCATCAAGAGCAAAACCATACTTATATCCTACAAGATTATACTCTGCTACTGCCTCAACCCCATCTGTCTTCTGCCATGCTGTTGAGCATCCGATAAGGCAGACAGCAAGAAGCAATACTGCAAGAGCTGAAATAATACTTTTTCTCATTAAGTCTCTCCGAATTATCAATTAGCAGAAGCAGGACACCGCATGGGTCCTGCTCCCCAATTGGCTTATTTCTCTACTGCAGAAACAGCAGTAACAACATTCTTCCACCATTCTTCGTGAAGAGCTGGAGAAGACTTCATATTGACTCTGCCAACAACATATCTAGCAACGAGCTTCTCTGAGAGGTCACCGTAAAGGTTGAACCACATCAGGGACTGATCATTAGCATACTTTGTGAGCATGTCGATAGCAGCTTCCTTCTCTCCGTTAGCAATCATCTTAGCAGCCTTATTCTGAACTGCGAAAGTAGATTCAAACTGAGCTTCCATTCTTGGATCTCTCTCTGCCTTTATAACCTGAATAGCATCTGCATAGTTCAGTGTAGCAGCTGTCTGTACAAGAGCCTCATTCCACCAGCCTGACTCACGGTCATACTCATATCTTGTTCCTCTTCCGAAGTGCGGAGCAAGCTCTGTCTGGGAAGCGAATACAGGAGTGAGGTATGTTGTGCTTGGAGCGCCCCATCCGAACCATACGAGACATCTAGCTTCCTCTGGGAGCCATGCCTTGACGTTAGAGATCTGGAAGTATGTGCACTGTGGAACGTTTGTAGGTCTGTACTGGTAAGGAACAGAAAGAACGTTGCCATGCAGGCCAGCGTATGGAGACTTTGTTCCATCATACTTTGTCCCTTCATAGTTATCAGAACAGATTCTAGCGATTGTTGAAACGGAAACCTTCTCATATGGTGTGTAGTAGAGAGGGAATATGTCATCAGGATTCTCTGCATAAGCAAGCTCATCCTTTCCAATGACATCTGCTGTGTAATCACTTGGCAGTGTTACGAGAACTCTCCATTCTCTTCCGATACAGTTGAAGCTATAGTTTCCAGCAGCGAATGCCTGGCAAGGCCTGAAGTCACCCTTTCCGTCCCAGAGGCCGTTCTCAAGAGCAAAGTCCTTCATGCCTGGAGCTGAGCGGTATGTGTCACTGTCTTCTTCCCAGAAGTCAATCCTACAGCGGTTAGCGCAGAAGAAGAAAGCATCATCAGGAAGCCTGAAAGCACACCACATATGTCCGCCATATGCCTCGAACACCCATACATCTGTACCATCAGCAACAACGATACACTCTGGAGATCCATACCAGCCTTCATTTGTGATCTTATCACCCATGAACTCCACAGCTTCCTTTGCTGTTGCAGAATTCTCAAGTGCAGCATCCTGGAGCATGTAACAATCCCAGATTCCCTCATATGCACTGAACACAGCCTTCTGAGCCTTTGTCATTCCACATGTGGACTCGTTCATTGTCACGCCCTTTTCATTAGCGAAAGAATACATAGCATGAAGATACTGGTATGTGTCCTTATCATTTGTGTAAGAACCCATTACGACGCCTCTTGCACCATAATCCTTGACTTCAGGGAAGTTAGTGAAATCAGCATCCTTTCTTCCATCTACCACGATCTCTCTTTCAGAGCCTTTTTCCATTGAAGGAATCAACCATAATCTTAAATCATCGCTGGCACTGTCACAGGTATGCGAGGTCATTGTTGACCCATCAGCAGAAGCAAGGCGTCCGACACCTGTAATGAAACAAGCGAAGATACTCTGAGTCGCAAAGCAAGCAATCAGAAGCGCTGTAATTACGATTCGTTTCTTCATTTTTATTTTTTCTCCTTTACTTTACCACTACTGTGGTTTTTTCATTTTCAGCGTAAGCCTGCCCGGCTTTCCCGAACCAAGCAGGCGGTAATAGATTTTTCAGATTCTGATTATTTCTCATCCACAGGCTTGTGGTAGAGAGTGAAGCTTCTGTTTGCAGGATCTGCTGGATTCTTGAGGAAGTATCCAATAGAGTCTGTGCCAGAATTCTCAATCTCCTCCATCTCACCATAGAGAGGCCATGATACGACACATTCAAGCTCTGGATAGAACATTGCAGTCCAGTTGACAATCTCCATAGCACCTGAAAGGTGTCTTGCAACTCTGTACCACATCGGAGTACCGAAATCCATGTCGTATGGGAAGTATGTCAGGCCCTTATCAGTTACGCGCTGCAGGAACTCATCCTTACCTTCATACATCAGGGACTCAGTCCTTGGTCCAGTGATCTTATCGATGAAGATCTCAGGAGTCTCCATCAGGAATGTCATAGCATCCGACCAGTCAGCCCATTCCCTGTGAGAGAGGCCATGGAGGGTATTAGGCGAAGCAGCACACTTCATGAAGAACTGATCAATATTCATTGAAGCCATCATTGCGACATCAAGGCTGCTCTTCTCTGGCTCAACATAGTTCATCTCTCCTGTCTCAAGGAAGTGCTCCCTGTCAAGAACCTTTGCCGGTGCAACGTATGTGCTTGTTACAGGGTAAAGGATTTCAGCCTCATGAAGGTCGATAGCCATATCAACACCTTCCTGGCGGATGATCTCCATCTCTGCGAATGCAGCACGCTCTGTGATAGTACCATTCTCACGTCCAGGATATGTTCTGTTGAGGTTTCTGATATCCTGGTAAGCAAGATTCTGGCCAGAAGGATAGTTCACATATGTGAACGGATCAGGCCACTGATCAAGAGGGTTAGTATACCTATCGCCGATTCTGAACTGCTGTCCACCCCATTCAGTAGGAACAGTGAAGAACATTGGATATGCATCTCCAGCCATACCTTCTGTAGAACCGGAATAGTTTGCTCTCGGAACTATGATCACCTTACCCTTTTCAACATGGAGGTTCTCAATCATGAGTATTGTAGCCAGTGCAGAAGCAGGCTCATATGGATGAGGACAGCCATTGATGAATACAGTACCGCCCTCTACTCCGGAATCGAAGATGAAGACAGGTGTGTCCATCCATGTATTCTTGAGGGAAGGAACATAATCTGAGAACCATTTGATCTCAGTACAATCCTCAGAGACAACTATTGTCTCCTTATAATGCCTGAGCTGCCAGAACTCAGATCCTGCAACAGCTGCAATAACCAGCATGAAGCACAGGATTACTATCTTAATAATTAGTCTTTTCTTAGTATTTTCCATTTTCCTCGACCTCACTTGATATAAAGAACACGGAGAAGAAATGGAATAAGACAATATGCATACATGATATCAAAGACAATTGAATTATTCTTCTTTCTCTTGAAAAGACTCTTAACGAAACTGACACCAATGAGGCCAGCCATAACAAAATACAGAATATGAATGAATTTTTCCCAGAAAATCATTTCAGGCCTCCTAGTACAAGAATGTGAACCATATTGGCTTCACAATCATTATTACAGCAATGATTCCAATTGTGAGAATTGGGACAAGAGCTGTCTTCAAGAATCCCATGTAGGAATCTGTGTAACCAGTCTCCTCGCAGGCAAGACGTCCAACGATACGGGATGGTGGCAGACAATCGCCGATAGGGAATATCAGAGATAGTGCAGCACAGATTACAGTTACGTCCATGCCAAGTGTGTTGAACATGAAGATGAGCGGTCCACCGAGGACAACAGAACATCCATAGTTGAAGCATCCCTGACAGATAGGACCAATAAACAGGATGAGACAGTAGATAAGGACAAGAGGAAGTCCAACGAATGTTGATCCGATGAGGCCTCTTACACCTGTTGCTGCCATTGCACTCTGCAGTACACCAATAGAAAGAACGTTTGCAACAAGTGGGAATACCTGCTCCATAGTTGAATCAAGGATTCCAAGATACTGCTTAGGACTTGTCTTCTTAGGATTGCAGAGAAGAGCAACGATTGCTGCGATTATGAACATCAGAGGAAGTCCGAGAACCGGGAGGCTCCATGGTGCATAAAGAGCAAGCAGGAACAGAGCGATGATTGTCACTACAGGGAGAAGCATTCTCCACCATGACTGTCCCTCAGTCTTAGCAGGAAGCTTCTTAAGAGTCTCTTCCTTAGGCTCTGGCTTAGCGCCCCAGCCTACAAAGACAATACATACTGCGCCAGCAATGATGATCGGTACAAGCAGAAGCCATGTGAATCCAACATAAGGCATATTAGCCTGTGCTGTCATAAGCATTGTCCAGAGGTTGATAGGAGGTGCTGCAGCAGAAAGGATAGCAAAGAAGAAGATGAACACTGTTCTCTTTCTCTTGTTGATTCCCTGTGCTTCAAGAACTGTATCAACCAGCTTACCAAGAACGAAGATAGAGACAGAACCAGCACCTGTGAGAGCACCTGGGATAATCATGAGAACACCCATGATTGTCATAAGAAGCCACTTATTGTTGACTTTCTCTACGATGCCTCTGGTAATGTTGGAAAGTGCTCCAGAGTATGAATAAATGTTTACAAAGATTGAAGCTGCAATGAAGAGCATTGCAAGGTCAAGGTTTACAAACAAGCCTTCAACAAGGTACCTGATAGGACTGCCGAGCTCTGGGAATAAGAACATTCCGATGATTGCAATCACAACAGCAGACACTACCATTGAGATATCAGGTGATTTTAGCTTAATGCTGCTCAGAACAAATGTAGCAATCATTATAATGAGCAGAATTAAAGTCAAGACTGTAACAGACATCTAAACACTCCTACTCGTTATTTAACAAAGATATTCGGAAGAACTTTTACGAGATCAAGCGGAGCATCAATTACTGTCACTGGGATGTTATGCTTCTTTCCAAGATCTGTGAATCTGCCATCTGTATTGTTTGCTGCGATAGTGATGATCCAGTCTGCATTCGGGCATACTGTATCAATGACTCTCTCGTTTCCGTTTGTGCTGATCTTGCTTCTTGCATCTCTTTCCATGGAAACAGCAACGATTGGCATATTCTGAGCCTTTGCCTTCTTCACGACTTCCTTAAGATAGGAAATCTCGTCTTCGATTGTGATACCAGAAGCACCGAGGCCCTTCTCTGTAACGCTCATTACAACAACGAGTGTCTTGTACTTGCCGCTATCGATGAGGCTGTATCTTGCAGGAGTCTCGTCCTCAAGATAGAAGTCTGTTCCAAGAGTGAACTTCTTAGACTGATTGATCAGAAGCCTAAGCATCTTTGAGCCTGCTCCCTGACCACCTGAAGTGAGAAGGAACGGGCAATTGTAAGTCTGAAGCGGGTCACCGCTGACTTTAGCGAAAAGCTGAGACGGAATAAATACCGTAAACAATAAAACTGCAATTGTTACAATAATAATAGATTTACGCATTTTTTCTCCTTTATTTATTGTGATTCTCTATCATATGGTAAATCGTGTTCGTTTTTTCTGCAACAGAATTTTACATTTTCTTTACATTTCCTACACAAAAACGACATAAATTTATATAATTGCATATATAATAGTAAAATAAGATAGCAATAAAGAAATTAAATACATTAAATAAAGTGCGAAAATACAGTGTTATTTATTAATAAAAATATATTGTTGCATAATAAAATA
>CAKQTF010000064.1 GCA_934276695.1 uncultured Spirochaetales bacterium | reverse complement strand
GGCTTGGAAGAGCCTGGGGTGTGCAGAAGGAGATAGATTTCATACTTGAGAGGGAAGACTGTATGTCCCAGCTGCAGCAGATGAGGGATAGCGGAGAACTTCCTGTAAGAGTCACACATAATGATACAAAGCTGAATAATGTCCTTTTTGACAGGCGGACACGAGAAGCACTATGCGTTATTGATCTTGATACTGTGATGCCAGGGCTCATCCTTTATGATTTCGGAGATGCAATAAGATTCGGCGCCTCTTCTGCCGATGAGGATGAGAAAGACCTTGATAAGGTGCAGCTATCACTTGAGCTATACAGAGCCTTTGCAGAGGGCTACTGCAGTGCATGCAGTTCACTTACGAAGAGCGAGGCTGAGCTTCTTGCACTAGGAGCAAAGACGATGACGATAGAGTGCGGGATGCGCTTCCTCCAGGACTATATAGACGGCGATGTATATTTCCGGATAGACAGGGAAAGGCATAATCTTGATAGGGCAAGGACACAGCTGAAGCTCTTATATGATATGGAGAGGCACTGGGATGAAATGAACCGCATTGCGCTTGAGTGCTTCCGGTGAATGTTTTTCTGTTGTGTTTCATCTCTCTTTTGAATAGACTTTTACAGGATGAGCGGTCAGGCATGGTCCTCTCTGCCTTCCATTTCTTCCATTATAGGAGTAGTCGCTATGTCCGGTAAGCCAGTAGTGCTGCACTCGAAGAAGGATTATCAGAGCCTTCTTCTTTCAATAATCAATCCACTTATTCCAAGATACAGTGAAGGCTGTGCAAGACTGCGCCTGGATGGCGGTGGCGCAACATATCCTCAGGAGACTGTTGAGCTTGAGGCTTTTGCAAGGCCTCTCTGGGGCTTAGTGCCATTCTGGATCGGAGGCGGAAGGAATCCTGATTTTGAAGCAGTATACCAGAAGGGAATAGAAAGCGGGACAGACCCCAGAAGCCCTGAATTCTGGGGTCATTCCGGTGAAATGGACCAGCGCTTTGTTGAGATGGCTCCGCTTGCATTCGGCCTTATTGCAGTGCCTGGGATACTATGGGAACCTCTTAGTGATGAGGCAAAGGATAACCTATGCTCATGGCTTGGTGAGATAAACCAGCATCAGATTCCGAAGTGCAACTGGTATTTCTTCAGGATACTTGTCAATACTGCACTGAAGAAGCTTGGGCGTCCATATTCAGAATCTCTGCTTGAATCTGATATGGAGTTCATAGAGAGCAATTATGCAGGGGATGGATGGTACAGGGATGGTGTCTCAGGACGCTTTGACTACTATTCAGCCTTTGCAATGCAGTACTACAGCATTCTGTATAATGCATTTGCTGATAAGCATCCTCATGCAGAGGAAAGAGCTTCTGAGTTCGCATCCTCATTCATGTGGTATTTTTCAGAGAAAGGCGCGGCTGTTCCATATGGACGATCCCTGATATACAGATTTGCCGAAGCGGCTTTCTGGTCAGCATTCCTCCTTCTTGGTAACTGCGGAGAGAGAGGAAGGATAAAGGGCATTATAAACAGGAACCTCAGATACTTCCTCTCTGAGGATATATTCACACATGATGGAATACTGACAGTCGGCTATTGCTATCCTAATCTCACAATGGCAGAGAAGTACAATGCGCCTGGAAGCCCTTACTGGAGCCTTAAGGCCTTCATATTCCTGGCTCTTCCGGATGATGATCCGTTCTGGAGTGCTGAAGAGCTGCCTCTGGGCCTTTCTGATGGAGTCCGTAAGCTCTCTGTGCCAGGATTCCTTGTCCAGAGAATCGGAGGCAATCCGTATCTTTATACTTCAGGCATGCTTAACATGAGGTCATTAGGGCACTTCACTGATAAATATGATAAGTTCGTATACTCATCACTGTTCCCTTTCTCTGTTGCGCGGACAAATGAGACAGTGCAGGAGAATGCTCCTGATAATATGCTTGCATTTGTGATCGGCGGCTATGTCTATGTGAGGCGCGGAAGCATTGAGAGCAGTCTTGAGGATGACTCCATGGTATCTGTATGGGAAGTGCCTGGGATCAGGATAAGGACCGAGATAAGGCTTACTCCTGGTGGGCATATAAGGCACCACATAATAGAGAGCAGTGTTGAATGCATGGCATATGATGGCGGCTTCTCTGTGCCTAAGACAGGCATTACAGAGGAGATGAGATCTGAAGAAGAGCTTATCCTGCGTTCCTCAGGCCTTGTATCCGCAGTGAGGGGAAGCGGTCGCCTTGAGATGATCATTTCTGATCCGAACTCATCTATTTCATGGCGTAATTCCGCATTCCCTGCTGCTGTTTATGATATACCGGCAGGAAGATCTGAGATAACAGATGAGTTCTATGGATATGAGGTGCATGGCCTGTGAATGATTCTGATGGGAGAAAAGGCAGCGGAAGAGGTGTCTTCTATCATAGGATACTCAGGAGCCTCCTGATTGCATCCCTGATCTTTGCTCTGATCTCCATTTCAATATTCATAGTAGTGATAAAGCAGATTGCGATTGTTGAGAAGGAATCTGATACCAGCGCATACATCAACCAGCTCAATTCGCTTAATATCGCAGAGATGTCGCTTTCACAGATGCTATCAACGCTCGATACCTTTGCGCTTGATTCCTGGCTCGATTCATCAGTTGATGATAACTACCGCTATTATTATGCGCTCAGGCTGTATTCGTGGCTATCCACAAATAATGGATCAATGGGAGACACGATATACAGAAGCGCTATAATAAGCAGATCTGATGATGGCATGGTGATTACGCCGACAGGCACATGCTCCCTTGATTATTATCTGGATAAATATGCAAACCTATCTGAAGAGAGCATCGGCGTGCTTATCAGATGCCTTGATGAACGGTGCTCATCCTCTTTCTCTTTTTCTGTGTATGATGAGAGCGGGGCAATCACGGATGCATATATCGCACGCCCTTATATCACGGACAGAGGTGGATATGCCATTATCCTATCCCGGTTCTATATATCAAGATTCCTTGTCCTTCAGGACAATGAGGATGCTGCCCTGATAGGCACAGGAGGCCAGATAATCCTCGGAAACAGCAGCTCTGAGTCTTCTGCAGCCTTCATTGAGGCCGCAGATTCGTTCAGGGCTGGTGAATCTGAGAGCCACATGCATGCAGCCGCCCTTGCAAGCCATCAGTGGTATTTCATCTCGCATTTCAGATCTACCAACACTGCTGCAATCTATCTTCTTGTCTGGATCGCGCTGATCATAATATTCTCAGTCCTTATGTATTTCCTGGTGTTCAGGCAGGCAGAGCTTCTCTATTCTCCTTTATCTGAAGTGATCAGCGGAGGAGATCCTGGCCTTGTAATCGGAAAGGACACTGATGAGATAGGGCTGCTGATAAAGAAGAATGAGGAGTGCAGGGCGCTTCTTGGTGAGCTGAGCCATGCTAATGCGGAAATGGCGCGGTATGAGGAGGTCAGTGCAGATAGGGATCTCCTGGAAGGAAACGTGACAGCTGACTGTCCTGATGATTCCTCATACTATGTTGCAATAGTCAGGTTCCAGTCTCCTGATGGCAGGGATGTCAGCTCAATCTCATTCCAGCTTGCTCTCAGTTCTTATAAGGATAAGGGAATCTCATATGTGCCATATGGCTCTGACCGTATTGCAGTGATAATGAGGATGGAAAGCGATGCAAAGGAGATCCTGCTGGAGCTTCTCCACTCATGTCCTGATGAGTCTGATATAACAGCTGTGCTTTCACGCCCGGTGAAAGGAAAAGGCATGCTTCATACGGCCTATGATGAGTGTCTGAAGCTCTTAGGGTGCTCTTCTATTCTAGGATCCTATAGGATAATCACCTCAGATGATGTTGCCGGGCTCAATATGAGGGATGATTTCTCATATTCATCCGATGATGAGGCTTTTCTTCTTAAACTCATACTCTCAGGCAATCCTCAGGCTTCGGAGGAGCTTCATGAGATATGCAGCCGTAATTCTGAAGGCCTTTCGTATGATGCCCAGTACAGCTTTGCGCTATGCCTTTCCTCAACGCTCTCAAGGCTTTTCTCAGAGCTTAAGAAGAGTCCCGAGGAGATGATAGGACATGAAGTCAGTATAGCTGATATAATCGATGAGAAATCGCCTTCAGTGATTGTGCAAAGGACTGAGGAAGTGTTCCTTGAGGTGATAAGCAGCATATGCAATAGCAAATCAGAATCGGATTATCATATGATATCGATGATGAAGCGCTATATACATGAGAATTATATGAACAACATAGGGCTTCAGAATATGGCTGATAAGTTCAATATAACACCGAAATACTGCGGTGCTATATTCTCACGGCTCAGTTCTGATAACTTCAAGAACTATCTCAATCAGTACAGGGTAGAGGAAGCCAAGAAGATCATCAACGATAATCCATCCGTCAAAGTCCAGGATCTGGCAGCCATGGTCGGATTCAACAGCCCTAATACATTCATAAGGGTTTTCAGCAAGTATACTGGAATGACTCCGAAGAGCTACGCAGACATAATAGCATTCTCCAAAAACTGATAAAACCGTCGATTTTCTGGCAAATTAATGATTTCCATAGTGGCATTTTGCTGATAAAAAGGCATTTTGATGATTTACTTCTGCCCATTTCCATGTGAAAAACAGACTTGCGAAGGAGGTGGGCATGACAAAGAAAAATGCTCAGATACAGAAAAGCCCTGTTATCAGGAGAAGCATCGGCAGCAGATTCATTAAAGACTGGGATCTGTATCTTCTTCTGATCCCAGGAGTGATATGGTTTGCAGTCTTTGCATATAAGCCTATGACAGGTCTTGCGACTGCATTCTATGACTATAATGTATTCAGGGGAATCAAGGGGTCCGAGTTTGTCGGGCTTGCTAATTTCAGGGAGTTCGTCACAGGCCCGGATTTCATCCGCACAGTCAAGAACACGATAATGCTTGCCGTCTGGCAGATGCTTATCTGTTTCCCGGTCCCTATTGTCCTTGCAATCGCTATAACCGAGATGAAGAACAAATTCATCAGCAAGCTGACTCAGACAGCTACGTTCCTTCCTCACTTCATCTCATCTGTGGTTGTCTGCTCCATAGTGATCAGCTTCTTATCCCCGAGCACTGGAATATTCAACATAATCAGGCGTCAGATCGGTCTGGATCCTGTGTATTTCATGGTCAAGCCTCAGTATTTCAGGCCGATATACACGCTGATGACACTCTGGCAGAATGCCGGTTTTGATGCGATTGTGTATATTGCGGCTCTCATGGGCATAGATCCGCAGCTCTATGAGGCTGCTGTTGTTGATGGGGCAGGGAAATGGAAGAGGATCTGCAATGTAACAATCCCAGGCATCCTTCCTACAGTCGTTACCATGTTCATCCTTAAGATAGGGAAGATGGTCAAGGTCGGATATGAGACAATCCTGCTTCTCTATCAGCCATCTACATATCCTGTTGCGGATGTCATCTCCACATATTCATACCGCATAGGAATGGAGAACGGGAATTTCGGCATTGCAACTGCAGCCGGCATCTTTGAGGCTGTGATTGCACTTGTCATGGTCCTGGCTGCGAATGTCCTCAGCAGGCGTGTTACAGAGAATTCTCTCTGGTGATAGGAGTTGGATATGAAAAAGAACAGACAGAATAAAATGCTGCTGGGAAAAGGCGAGAGGGCATTCAATACTGCAATGAATATCATCGGTGTTCTGATCTCCCTTATATGCCTGTATCCGATCTGGTATGTGCTCATCGCATCATTCAGCCGTCCATACTATGTTGATAATGGCTCCGTGCTGTTCCGTGCTATAGGGTTCAACCTTGATTCATACCGGCAGGCATTTGCGAAGGATGGCCTCTTTGTCGCCTATGGCAATACCATCTTCTATACAGTCGTCGGAGTGATGTTCAATATGTTCTTCACAACGACAATGGCATATGCGCTTTCAAAGAAGCGCCTTATCTGGAGGAAGTTCTTCACGCTGTTCGTAGTATTCACTATGTGGTTCAATGCAGGCGTGATCCCTACGTACCTGAATTTCAGGAATCTCGGGCTTCTGAATACAAGGCTATCACTCCTTCTTGGATTCTCGATCAATGCATATAATCTCATAATCCTCAAAAGCTTCTTTGAGCAGGTCCCTGAGAGCTTAGAGGAGGCGGCGTTCATTGATGGTGCAAGCAATATAAGGA
>CAKQTF010000063.1 GCA_934276695.1 uncultured Spirochaetales bacterium | reverse complement strand
GAATTCTGTGAGACTGAAGAGAAGCAGAAGCACAAGAAGCACGATAAGGAGGAATCTATGGTCAAGGAAATAGCCAAGGACTTTTGCATATCCGTTCCTGAGTCCGGATTCAAACCGTGTCATTCCATTGTCAATAGCTCTCAGAGGTGCAAATCTCAGCGGCTTCTGTGTTCTTGTATTCAGTTTCAGAATGCTTCCAGAGAGGGCAGGGACAAGCGTTACTGCTACGAACAGCGAGCATGCAAGCGATATGCATACTGTGATCACAAGATCCTGGAACATTATGCCGATCATCCCTAGCTGGTATTTATATATGATCAGAGGAACGAAAACGCATAGTGTTGTAAGCGTTGAAGCAACAATTGCAGTCAGCATGTTCTGGCTTCCCTTTATTGCTGCTATCGCTGATTTCTCGCCCTTGCTCCTGTAAAAATATGTATTCTCAAGGATTATGATTGAGGCATCCACTATCATTCCTATTCCAAGGATGAGACCTGACATGCTCATGCTGTTCACGCTGATCCCTGATATTGACATGATCATCAGGGTGATCAGTATGCATATAGGCATGCTCAGTGCAATGATCACAGTTGCCTTGAAGTTCCTGAGGAATATGAATATTACAGCAGCTGCAAGGATGACTCCTTCAACAGCTGATTTTATAACCTCGCTCATTGAAGATGAGATCATCTTCGTTGAGTCCTGCTGTATCATGAGAGTCAGATCACCATCGAGTGAGCTCTGAATAGAAGGAAGAGCGTTCTTTATTGCCTTTGCGACTGTTGTTGCATTGCTGTCAGAGTCATTTGATATCTCAATAGATATTATCTCGTTGCCATTAAGATAAGATTCCCTGCCACCTGACTTCTTCTCCTCTGTTATATCAGCTATGTCATCAAGAGTTATCGCAGTGCCATCCTTCACAGCTATAACAGTGCTGAGGATCTCATCAAGGCTGCTGTATCTTCCATCTATTGTTATACTGTAATCAAGGCTTCCCTGAGTGATATCTCCAGCAGTTGACTGCACATTATGCCCAGAGATTGCGGATGAGACCTGTGAGAGCGTGATTCCGTATGCCTCAAGCCTGTTTACTGGGATATTGACTGCATATTCAATCTCGCTTCCGCCGAATGTATCGACATTCGCGACTCCCGGTATTCTCTCAAGGAGAGGTGTGACGGTATCATCTGCAATCGTCTGCAGCTCCTCGATTGTCCTCGGACCAGATAGCACAAGCCTCATCACAGTACTGCTTCCCATGCTGTCGAATGACATTATCTGCGGAGTCTCTGCCCACGATGGGAGCGATCTTGTTGCCATGTTGACTGCGCTCTGTACATCGCTCTTAGCCTCATCAAGATCTGTCCCGTATTCAAACTCAAGCATTATCATGCATCGGCCTTCCTGGCTCCTGCTTGTTATGTTCTTCACGTTCTCTACAGATGAAAGCCGCGTTTCAAGAGGCTTCGCAACCTGCTGTTCAATCTCCTCTGGCCCTGCATCATTGCACGACAGCATGACAGTGAGGACTGGAAGATCAACACTAGGATAGAGTGCCATATCGATTGATGAGATGAATACTGCTGCAATCACCGCAATAAGGATATAGACCATGGTCATCAGGACCGGCCGTCTTACTGATAGTTCACTAATAGACATAAGCTCTCCTTAGACAATGGCGACTGATGTTCCATCAGTTACATTACCTGCTGTGATAACGATGTCTCCTGCTGATATTCCGGAAGTGATCACCGTGCTCTCAGAATCAGAATCCCCTGTCTCTACGACAGTGCGGACTGCTTTTCCGTCAGCTACAAGATAAACGACACTGTTTCCAGCATAGGATGAGACAGCGCTTGATGGGACTATGATTACATCCTCCGTCTTCTTCACTTCAACCTCTGCTGATACATACATTCCCTCAATGAGGCCTTCTGTATCTCCAATGATTGAAAGCTCCGCAGGAAGCGTCCTTGATGCTGTGCTGAGCGAATCAGATAAATAAGTGATCTCTGCATTCCATTCCCTATCTGGATATGCAATGCTTCTCACTGTTGCCTCTGCTCCAAGCGTGACTGTTCCGATGTCCTTCTCTGGGATATTTATATCTATTTTGAGGGTCCTGTCACCGCGTATCAGGACAAGTGATGTGCTTGTTGAGACAGACATCCCATCACTTACATTCACTTCGTATACAATTCCATCAGCAGGTGCAGTGACTGCGCTTTCCTTATAGCTCATCCCAGGCTTTGATGGATCAATATAGAGAAGCACATCGCCTTTTCTTACGCTGTCTCCTCTCTGTACAGCTATTCTGGCGACCTTTCCTGCAATTTCAGAAGTGACCGGAATATCCTTATCTAGGGACGATATCTCACCGGAAAGCCTTCTTGTCTTAATGAACTCCGAGGGCTCTGCTGTGACAGCATTGACATTAACAGCAGACTGAGAGGCTGCTTCATTCTGCCGGTCCATCCCTGGCATTCTCCCATCCTGCTGGTTTTCTCCAGAGCTTCTTACAAAGACGGCCACTGCAAGACCAATGCATACGAGAGTAAGTATTATCGTGATTATATGATCAAATGTTTTTCCTTTCATGTTCATTATATCTCCTAGTTAAATTGAGTACTCTGCTTCAAGCTCTTCTCTTGTGATTCCAAGATCAAAGCATAGGTTATAGACTGAGAGGAGCTGCGTAATCCGTGCAGAATCCAATGATAGCTGGGCTGAGAGCACATTGTTCTCTGCTGTAAGAAGATCCGAAAGTGATGATATTCCGGCATCATACGCCTCTTTTCTCAGCTCAAGGGTCTTGTTTGCTATCTCTGACCGCTGCTCAGCCAGTGCGATATTCTCATCCTGCTGTCTGATTGTTGCTATATCGCCTCTTATTTCAGATATTGCTGCCTGCCTTTGGTTTGCCACTTCAAGCTTTGCAATCTCCACATCATCCTCAGCATTCTTTATACTGTTGTTTCCGCTTGATCCAGGGATATAGCTGCTTATCGGGACAGAAACAGTAAGCCTTCCATAGAAGTTATCTGAAGCAGATGTGCCAGCATTCCACGAAGAGCTTACATTTGCGCTTCCTGTAAGGTCCCATCCAGCGGAGAATGATACAGATGGATAATAGCTGCTTATCTTCGTGGACTTTAAGCTGTTTTCAGCTTTTCTGACAGAAGCATCTGCACTCTGGAGACTGAGAATTGATGAGGAATGCTTTGCAATAAGCTCTTCTGCACTCGGAAGCGATAGCTCTTCTGCATATTCAATAGTCACAAGCTCAATCTCATCATCAGAAATCCCTGTCAGTGTCCTGAAGCTGTCAAGCGAGATATCATAGGAATCCTGCAGTGCCTTAAGGTTGTATTCCGCTTCTCTGAGTGCAAGCTCTGCTTCATATAAGTCAAGTTCACTTGCCTGGCCTGATTCATATTTCTCTTTAGTGCTATCAAGTGATCTCTGCAGACTTGAGCAATTCAGTCTGCTAGACTCAATACTGATGATCATACCCTGAAGATTTATGTATGCAATAGTCACGCTTTCTTCTAATGAAGCAGCATTCATGGCATATGAGAGATTTGCGATTGTCTCATTTATTCTGGCCTTTTCTGCTGTCCCGATATCCGAAGTCCCAATGGAATATGAGACTCCTATATTCATTGTTGCACTCATTGGCGATGACCAGCTTCTGTCAATTGCACTTGCGGATGTTGTGATGCTGCCGTTCAGTGTGAAATCCGGCAGCCATGATGAGATAGTAGATGCATTTCTGAGATTCTGCTTCAGCTGCATTCTCGCAATCTCAAGTGAGATGTTGTTTGCCTTTGCCTCTTCAACTGCATCATCTAGCGAAAGCGCTTCTGCGCCAATGGTGGATACAGCTAGAAAAGCCAGCATAAGAAAAATCGGGATTCTACGCATTTTGTGGACCTCATATATTTTTTTCTCTTTGATTCTATGACCTCTGATGGCTATTTCAAATATCGATTCAATGTAGAAATATGGAGAGTATATGAATATTTTAATTAGATAATTATTTATATATAAAAGAATTAAGTAAGTTATATAAATAAAGAAAAGAGCTATGCAGGATAAATCCTGAGCTCTTGGTCATATCTGCCGTATCTGTTCTTTCAAAAGCAGGATGGAGTGCCATCATGGCACTCCATAGATTTAGCTGACTGTGTGTATTCCAGATTAGAATACGATGATCATCTTTGGTGTTACAGAGAATGCCTTGCTTGCTCTAGCATATTCAGCATTGAGTGCGAACTGTACGCCAGAAAGCTTGTAGGATGCATCTGCACCAACTGAGAATGTGTCACCTGTCTTTGAGAGATCTGCAATGTTGAAGTATGCATCAAGTCCGAGGCCATCAACGATGTTGAAGTTGACCTGTGTATTGAGTGCATATACGTTTGCGCTCTCTGCATTCTTCATTGCGAATTCTACGAATCCATCAACTACGTCAACTCCGCCCTCAACAGCAGCTGCGAATGAGTTCACCTTGCTGTCTCCGAGTGCAACGTTGTCATATGCAGATACATTGAGCTTGAAGTCAAGGCCAGCAAGCTTAGCAACATCAACCTTAACAGATGCACCGATCATGTGGTCTGCTGTTACTGCTGCGCCAGATGCTGCTTCATTGAAATAGCCTCTATAAGCATATGCTGCAGCTACTGAGAGACCATTTACAGGCTCTGTTGAAAGGCTGACTACTGTTGAAGGCTTGTTACCACCCTTGTTTGTAGGATCAGCTGCGATGTTGAACTTAACAAGCTTGCCATAAGCAGCTGCGAGCTGGAATGACTCTGAGCCGTTGTTCTTGAGCTTGTAGTACTCATTTCCTGTTACATCATTATAAGCAGAAAGACCAGTCATCTTTGAGTTGTTGCCGAGGCTGAGAGCGAGGCTGAAGTCACCTGTATCAACACCTGCTGCTGCAAGGATCTTTGTGAGGCTTACAGATGCATTTGCTGCCCACTTATCATTTGAGTCGAGTACACCGACATTCTTAAGGCTGACAGACCATACGCCATTGTCATCAGATGCCTTGATAGCGAACTTTGCTTCTTCTGTCTTCCATGAAGCAGATGCGAAATCCTGTCCTTCTGCGAATGTGAATTTGTATCCCTGTCTGAATCTTCCAGAGAAGTTCACACCAGCGAATACTGATGTAGCTGCGAGAACTGCAACAAGTGCAATTGTGAGTATTTTTTTCATACTTCCTCGACAGGAAAACTGTGATTTGGATGTACTGGAATGCGCTTTTTCTGCGGTTAATGCATATTAGAGTGCAGAAAAATGTATCTGCAAAGTAGAAAATCTGGATACATTTATCTAAAAGAACTTACTTAGTTTATTCACCTCACTTTGCTAAAAAGACATTATCCAAAGTAATAAGTCTTATGCTGTCTTTTCAGCCACTTTTGATACAGTTCCTATCAATCAGAATATAACAGCTCAGACATTATGCCTGAGCTGATAAACAGTTTTCTGAATTAGAACGCAACTGAAATGCTTGGAACAACAAGGAATCCATTGCTGCTGTAGTTGTAAGATCCTCCAACATTGTACTCAAGTCCAAGATTGAACCCAACACCGGAAACCTTGTATCCAAGATCTGCACCGATGTACCAATTGTTGCTGAAATCAGAAACATTCCCAGAACCAACATATGCATCAATTGTTGAATTTGCTACGAGATTAGAGAAATCTGCGCCAACGTGGAACCCATGCTTATTTGTTTTTGTTCCGGCATCATCTGTTGTTACAAGAGAGTATTCAGCATTGAGAGAAATCCCCTTAACTGCTCCATAAACCTCTGCAGCAAGAGTGTTCTTCTTGTTATCGCCTTCGAATCCAAACTTATCAGAAGCAGCAACTCCAATTGTGAAATCGAGATCAGCAAGCTTAGCAATGTCTATGTTAGCTGCACCGAACACAACATTCTTTGTTGTTTCATCAGCATTAAGTGCATAACCTACAGATATCTTCACACCGTTAGCTGGAGCGATAAGAGCTGATGTAACGATTGCGTTGGATGTTGTAGCTGTAGTACTGCTAATCTTAGGAGAGATACCGAACTGTACCTGGACAAGATTATCATAAGCAACTACAAGATTTGTCTTCCATCCACCAGTCGATGTTCTGACTCTATCTTTGTTGTTTGAGGATTTATTTGAATAAGCACGGAGTGCTGTTATTCTATCCCCGCCAATAAG
>CAKQTF010000062.1 GCA_934276695.1 uncultured Spirochaetales bacterium | reverse complement strand
GCTCGGAGACTGCAGCCGGAATCAGGAATATCCATGTTGAGGACTGCTTCTTCGACGGGACAGACAGAGGCATAAGGATAAAGACAAGACGTGGACGTGGCGGATCGATCCACGATCTGTACTTCAGCAATATCCATATGGTTGATAACCTCTGCCCATTTGTCATCAATATGTTCTATAAGTGTGGCGCATCAGATATGGGTGTATTCTCACTCGATCCGCTTCCGATCACAGATGAGACGCCTGAAGTATATGGTGTTCATATTGATTCCTGCCATGCAGAAGGATGCCTCAGCTCTGCCGGGATGATCGTAGGCCTGCCGGAGCGCCCGGTCTCTGATGTAAGCATAAGGGATTCGCATTTCGCTGTGGCTTCTGAGAACTGCAGGGACATAAGCGAGTCAGATATGTACAGGGGAATCCCTACTCCTGAGTCAAGAGGATTCAGGATCCGCTATGCAAACGGCGTGAGGCTGGAGGGATTTGATGTGGACTGCGAAGGCGAGAAGATCATTCTTGAGGATGGTGTCACTATGGCATGATGCTGTATTGACAAACAGATATCAAAATAGGAATATTCAGAACAGGAAATACAATGAATAACAGAAGCATGTCCATGTCAATGCATATGATGAACCATATCACTCGATAATGGGCTCTTTTTATTCTGGATATGAAAGCAGAGAGGAGTTCAGTACTCCTCTTTTTTTGTGAGGCTCTGATGATAAAGATTGAGAACTACAGCAAGACCTTCCATTTGAAGAGCGGGGAGGTTCAGGCTCTGAAGAATGTCTCCCTGGAGATCAGGGATGGGGAAGCATACGGAGTGATCGGTTATTCTGGGGCGGGGAAGTCAACGCTTGTAAGGTGCATTAACTTCCTGGAGGTGCCAGATGAGGGAAGGCTGTCAATCGATGGTGAGACGATTGATATCAGAGAGGGCAGGCTGTACAGGAATGGACAGCGCCTGAGTGAGAAGGATCTTAATAAGATGAGGAAGGGAATCGGAATGATATTCCAGCATTTCAACCTTCTTGACCGAAGCACTGTCTTCGATAACATCGCTTATCCTCTGCGGCATCAGGGACTGAAGAAGGCTGAGATTGAGAAGCGGGTTTTCGAGATGCTCGATCTTGTATCGCTCCGTGATAAGGTCAACGTGTATCCATCACAGCTCTCAGGAGGTCAGAAGCAGAGGGTCGCAATTGCCCGCGCGCTTGTGAATAATCCTAAGATCCTTCTCTCTGACGAGGCAACATCAGCCCTGGATCCGGAGGCTACTGAGTCGATCCTGAACCTCCTTGGTGAGCTCAATAGGAAGCTTGGCCTTACGATAATCATAATCACACATGAGATGGCTGTGATAAAGACAATATGCAACAGGGTGGCTGTCATGGAAGGAGGCTCTGTTGTGGAAGAGGGACCTGTCTATGATATATTCGCTTCTCCTAAGGCCCCGATAACAAGGAAGTTCGTCGGATCCACATCATCTCTTGGCAAATTCGATAAGCTGGTGAGCTCTAATAGCAAGGTCGTTGCGACTTCCGGAAGCGAGAAGCTGTATAAGCTTGTATTCGAGAAGAGCGTAGAGAGGCCTGTCATCTCTGAGATTTCAAGAAACTGCAATGTTGACTGCAGCATTGTGCTTGCAAACGTTGAGGTAATCGGAAACGAGGCGCTTGGAGCAATGATTGTGAAGATCAGCGGAGAGGATGGGAATGTCAAGAAGGCCCTTGAGTACCTGAGAGCCAATAATGTCAAGCTGGAGGTAGTGGCATGAGCAGCATAATAGAGAGCATAGCACCTAATCTATACGCATACAGGGGGAGGTTCTGGACAAGCTGCGGACAGACAGCGCTCCTCTTCTTGATCCCAGGCCTGATCTCATTTGTCATCGGCCTGCTTCTAGGGGTTATCCTGACAGTGACGAGAAAGGATGGGATAAAGCCCAATAGGATAGCATTCCGCATTGTCGATGCTGTAATAAATGTGTTCAGGGCAATACCTTTCGTTATCCTCCTGATCTTCCTCATCCCTTTCACGAGGCTTCTTGTAGGCACTTCGATAGGAGTCAGAGGCGCTGTCGTGCCTCTTGTGTTCGGAACTGTTCCATTCTATACACGCCAGGTTGAGACTGTCCTTGTGAATCTTGATAAAGGAAAGATCGAAGCCGCACGTGCAATGGGCACAAGCACTATAGGCATAATATTCCGTGTATATCTCCATGAGGCTGTGCCGGAGCTGATCCGTGTGACTACGATCACTGCAATCTCACTTGTCGGGCTTACTACAATGGCCGGGGCTGTCGGAGCTGGCGGAATCGGAAGCTTTGCAATCAACTATGGACAGGGACAGCATCATCAGGATATCGTCAATGCCTGTGTGATTGTCCTTCTTGTTGTTGTGTGCATTCTTCAGGCAATCGGTGCGTTGCTGGCTAGAAAAACAACAAACAGAGCGCTGTTTTCAAGAAAAAGGTAAAAACTGCAACAGACTTGTTGCAATTCCTATGATTTTAGTATAGATTATAAACATCAGTTTACAGGAGGATTTGCATTATGTTCATTTCAGCAATCAGATTCATGTGCATGTCCTCTGCTATGATGATGCCCAAGCGGGCATAATATCTTCATCTAATCAAAACATCAATAAATCTGAATCAGTGTCATATCCCGGAACAGGGATTCTTCTGGAAACAAAAACCAATTCAACAAAGGAATAAAACTATGAGAAAATATCTTACTGTACTGCTTGTATCGCTTTTCGCTATTGCTTCTGTATTCGCCGGCGGAGCTAAGGAGTCTGCTCCTGTATATAAGATCGGTGTGCCTGATGATGCCACAAACCAGGCAAGAGGCATCAAGCTTCTTGAGGCTGCAGGCCTTATCACAGTTGATCCTGCTGTAGGCTACTCACCTGAGCTTAAGGATGTCACATCATATCTCTATAACATCGAGATTGTCCCGACAACAGCAAATACGCTGACATCAACACTCGATGACTTCGCTGCAGCTACAATCAATGGCACATATGCAACATCTGCAGGCCTAGTCCCATCACGTGATGCAGTCCTGATCGAGACACAGGATGAGGGCGGAAACAATCCGTATGTGAATATCCTGGTCGCACGCTCTGCTGATAAGGATAATCCTATTTATAAGGCTATTGCAGATGCATACCATACAGAGGTTGTAGCTAAATATCTTCTTGCTAAGTATGAGGAAGCATACTTCCCTGCTTTTGATTATGAGGATAAGGGAGAGTACTCACTTGATACAGTTGTCTCGCTTATTGATAACTACAAGTCATCAAAGGACGGAAAGACAGAGGTCAGAATCGGTGTCTGCGGAAGCAAGAATGAGTACTTCAATGCTGTTCAGTATGTGCTTGACCAGCAGAATGCAGGAATCTACATCAGACGTGTTGAGTTCGATGCATACAACCTTCCTAATGAGGCTCTTAACAGCGGTGATATTGACCTGAATGCATTCCAGCATAAGGCATACCTCAATAAGGAGATTGCATCTGAGGGCTATAAGATCGAGCCTATTGCAGATACTCTGATTGCTCCTCTTTCCCTCTACACAAAGAAGGCATCAACACTCGACGAGCTCAAGGCCCTGATCGGCAAGAAGAACTGATCATGTACGAAAAGCTTGTATTAGACAGCATCAGGAGCGACAGGGATAACCTTGTCGCTCTTCGCCGTTATTTCCATATGCATCCTGAAGTGGCAAAGGAAGAGTATAATACTGCTTCGAAGATCGAGGAATTCCTGCATGGCTTATCCCTTGATACAGAAAGAGTCGGCGAGACTGGAGTCTATTCTGAGATAAGAGGCACAAAGTCAGGAGCAGAGAGGACCATTGTCCTAAGAGCTGATATAGATGCGCTTCCTGTCGAGGAGAAGCATAGCTCTCCTTGTCCGTACGAGAGCCAGAATCCCGGTATCTCGCATGCCTGTGGCCATGATGCGCATACTGCTGCGCTGCTGGAGGCTGCATCATTCCTTGTATCGCATAGGGATCTTTTCTCCGGTACTGTCCGGCTTGCCTTCCAGCAGGGAGAGGAGATCGGATATGGCGCAAGGCTGTTTGTCGATGGCGGATATCTTGATGGGGCTGATAGGGTATTCGGTATTCATATGGAGAGCCGGAGAAAGGTCGGCAGGGTATCTCTTACACCTGGTCCGAATAATGCATCTGTTGACTGGTTCAGGATCAGCATACATGGGAAATCTGCTCATGTGTCGACTCCTGAGCTTGGCATTGATGCCCTTTATGTCGCTTCCCAGATCGTCGTTGCTGTGCAGTCAATCATCACAAGGCGTACTAATCCAACGGATGCTGTGCTCATCGGGATAGGGAAGCTGGATGCAGGGACAGCCTATAATATCGTTGCGGGAGATGCATCGATGGAGGGCACTCTCAGGTGCATGCTTCCGGATGTGAGAAAGAAGGCTAAGGCCGATATAGAGCGCACTGCATCATCTGTTGCTGCCATATACGGAGCGGATGTCTCATTTGAGTGGAAGGACTTCACAAGCCCTCTGATCAATGACAGGGAATCCGCTGCAGAGGCTCAGAAGGTAGCTGCTCGGCTATTCGGTCCTGAGAATATCGATACAGATAGGCCATATTCACTCGGCGGGGATGACTTTGCGGAGTTCATCATACATACTCCTGGCGTATATGCTTATGTTGGGTCAGCGAATGCAGATAAGCCTGATACTGAAGTTGCCCACCATAACAACAGGTTTGATATAGATGAGGATGCCCTTGTCGTAGCTGCAGCGCTCCATGCTGCATATGCTATTGAATTCCTGAATTGGACAATCGGCTGATAAGCCCACCAGAACAGAAAATGGCCGGAATAGAATCCGGCCATTTCTCATGTCCATAATCTCTGGGCTGTTATTTTACAAGGTGGAATGCGAATCCTCCGATTTCCTCATTGAAATAGCATACCTTCATCTTGCCCTTTGCATCCCTTGCTACAGTCTCTTCATTCACAGTGAATCCTCTGCCTTTAAGGAAGTATACTGTTCTCTCAAGGTCATAGCATCTGAATGCAAGGTGCCCGTTCTTTCCAAGGTAGTTCTTCTTCATCACCTCGATTTCCTTGTTCATGAAGATAGAGCTGTTGCCTTCCTTGATCTCCATTCCGAGCTTTGCGAAGTCTGATGCGACTCCAGCAGCTGCTTCTGCATCCGGAAGATTTATTCCGACATGAGCAAGAGTGAGTCCCTGAAGCCTGATCACTGCTTCCTTGCAGAGCCTTGTGATCTCTGCCCAGTTCTCTGCTTCGATAAGGTCAGCCTTAACCATCCAGGAACCGCCGATTGCAAGCACATTAGGAGCCTTTGCATAATCTGCGAGGTTGTCCTGGTTTATTCCTCCTGTTGTCATGAACTTGACCTGAGGGAATGGGCCTGAGAGGTCCTTGAGCATCTTAACACCGCCTGATGATTCAGCAGGGAAGAACTTAAGCACCTTAAGCCCCATTGAGAGTGCCTTCTCAATCTCAGAAGGAGTCTGTACGCCTGGTGTCACTGGGATTCCTCTCTCAATGCACCATCTGACAGTATCAGGATTGAAGCCTGGGGATACAATGAACTTTGCCCCTGCATTGACAGCCTTCTCTGCAAGCTCCGGGCTGATTACTGTGCCAGCTCCTACGAGCATCTCTGGGAATGCCTTTGTTATTCTTCTGATTGCTTCCTCTGCAGCATCTGTCCTGAATGTGACTTCAGCACATGGCAGACCGCCGTCAATCATTGCCTTTGCTAGGCCTTCAGCTTTTGCTGCATCATCGATCTTGACAACTGGAACAATGCCGATGTCGTGGAATTTTGTAAAGAGTTCTTCGTTTGTCATTCTAAATCTCCATCCTTTTTTCTGAGGGATAAATAGATTATATCATAAGAATTATGAAAGTGAAACAATGTTTCAAAAAAACTTGACTTTAGATATTTTCCTACCGTAAACTATACTGGCATGATTTATGGAGGTTTATATGTCCAATCAGAAATATGTTACATTCGGTGAGATTATGCTCCGTCTCAGAAGCCCTGAGCATTATCGCCTTTTCCAGACTCCTGAGCTTGAAGCTACATTCGGTGGCGGAGAGGCTAATGTTGCAGTCTCCCTTTCTGTCTTCGGAGAGAAGGCTGTATTCGTAACAGCTCTCCCTGAGAATGCTGTAGGTGAGGCCTGCGAGAGAGAGCTGATGAAGTACGGTGTTGATAC
>CAKQTF010000061.1 GCA_934276695.1 uncultured Spirochaetales bacterium | reverse complement strand
AATGCCTTCGTCTGTTTCCATCTTCAGTAAAAACCAGTAGACACCGCCCTTAGCGTTGCTTCTGATTTTCACTGGATAATACTTTATGCCTGAAATGACCATTTGTGTTTCTCCTGATGAGTACATGGTAAGGTCAGTGTGTTCAGAAATAAACCTAGTCTTAATGACAGAAACATGGATTTTTCTGAACTAAATAAGGAGTTTTTATCTTTCGTCATTTCAATTTGGTCAAAAAGATTTTTGGAATTCTGGAAAATGCATTAGATCATACTTTTCTTACTGTCATATCAACATGGAATTCCGCAATGGAAATACTTGGTAATTATTCTAATTCAGATTGATTTTTCAATATCAGATCCATTAAAAAGAACAGTCAATGATAATCCCATGGATTCTATAATGGTAAAAATTATTATGGAAGCGCATTTGGTTTCTCGGTAATGGATGCTTCCAGGAATAAACTTACAAGTCATACTAATTTATATAGAGGAGATTGGTTTTCAGTTATTGAATGATATGTTTTCCGTTGGACCGGCACAGTATATATGATACCATTGCAAGCGAGAAAGCTTCTGTAATAGGGCAAATTGGAAAGGGTGGTTTTCTCTCATGTTGCTCACTTGGAACATATGAGAGTGCTGAATATGCAGAAGAAAAAAGTAAGAGCGGCAGAGCCAGTACATGACGAAGTCCAATCTGATTGGCAGGAAAGCAGAATCATTCATAATAATCTTCGGATGCTTGGAAGTCGCAACAGCAGAAAACACCAGAAGTGTGTCTGCTAAAACACATGCAACGATGATAATGGGGTATGGACAAGATATGAAAAAAGCCAGCACGATGGCTGGCTTCTGCTATTTGATTAGCTGTTGACTCTTTCGATGTATTCCTTAGTCTCAGTGTTGATCCTGACTTTCTCGCCCTGCTTGATGAAGCCTGGAACACGGATCTTAAGGCCAGTCTCGAGAACTGCATCCTTTGTAACACCCTGGACTGTATCACCCTTGACGGCATCTTCTGTCTCAGCTACGACATAGACGACCTTTGAAGGGATCTGGATGTCAAGGACCTGGTCTTCCCACATTGTAATCCTGTATGTCTCACCGTCTTTCATGAGATACTCATAATCAGGGAATGCCTTCATTGGCACTTCAATCTGCTCATAGTTGTCTGTGTTCATGAATGCGAAGTTCTCACCATCGTTGTAGAGATACTGGAAATCATGATCCTCGATTGTGATGTCTTCAGCATTGTCCTGGCTCTTCATTGTCTCCTGGAGAGTCTGGCCTGTTGCTGGGCTCTTGAGCTTTAAGCGTACAAATGCAGATCCCTTTCCAGGATTAACGAATTCACGCTCGATGCAGAGGAAAGGCTGTCCCTTGATAAGGAGTGCTGTTCCCTTTTCAATCTGTCCTGCTTTAATCATTTTTATTACCTCAGTACTGAATAGAATGATAATTTGTTTTATATCAGGTCTTTGTGTGACCGCCGACTAGTTTATCAGAAAGCATAGCATAAAGTAAAGTATTGCTCAGAGCATATTCTTCATCGGGAAGAGAAGCAGGGGTTCAATCTCATCTCCGCCGTATTCTGCAAGCAGCAGCCTGTCAAGCCCGATTGCGACTCCGCTCATCTCCGGCATAGGGAGGGAAGCAAAGCTGAAATCAGCCTTTGAGATCACATCCCCGCTCCCTGCTCTTTCCTCTTCAAGGCGCTTCTGCTCCCTTTCATAGTAGCTCTGGATCCTGCTGCAGTCTGTCTCCTCTGTGTAGCAGTTCGCAACTTCGATTCCGTTTATGTACATCTCCCATCGCATTCTGTATGGCCTGTCAGCATATTCCTTTGCAAGGCATTCAATCTGCTTCGGATAGTCCCTGAGGTATACCTCCCTATCCTTAGGAAGCGCTGGTTCCACATATGTCAGGAATATCCTGTTGAAGGTATCCTCCCATGATTCATGATCTGGAAGCAGAAGCCCGAGCCTCTCTGCTTCTGCTCTTAGGTATGCTATATCCTGGGCTCTGATAAGATCGACTCCTGCATACTCTTCCATGGCTTCTTCCACTGTTATGATAAGAGGCTCCTCCTTCATCCAGCTGCATTCTCTGACAGCGCTTTTGCGGATCATGTCGATTGTGATCCGGATTGAGTCCCCATCATCTGCTCCGAGAGTATAGTACTCAAGCATGGTGAATTCCGGGTTATGCACATCGCCGAGCTGCTCTGAATTCCTGAAACAGCTTGATATCTGATAGATTGACGGTGATCCTGCGGCCAGAAGCTCCTTCATGAAGATCTCTGGAGACGGGATCATGTAGAGGCTGAGGTTGCCAGTGAATTCATTTATGAACTCAGTTCCGAATGCCTTTATCGTTGGCTCCGGGATGAGCGAAGGGGATAATGTGGGTGTGAATACTTCAAGATATCCTCTTTCATCGAAATAAGATCTGATGTTTCTGTATAGCAGGCTGCGCGCTCTCTGCGCTCTGAAATCAAACATGGATACAAGGATACCTGGAGCTGGCGGAAGAAGCAATAAATAGGGCTGTGTTTTGTTTACATGTTTTTGCTTAATTTATATTATAAGAGCATGCCTAAGTATACAACTCTTGAGCCTGTCTATGCCTTAGCGACTCCATTCTCCCCATCTGCACTAGCTGTCATAAGAGCCAGCGGGGAAGATGTCATCTCAATGCTTGCTCCGTATTTCTCTGGAAGGATTGAAAAAGCTGGAAGGACTTCAGTCAGGCATGGCTATGTGCTTGATGCAGAAGGCGGAAAAGTGGATGAGGTTATGCTCATACTCTATCCGAAGGGTCATGGCTATACATCAGAAGAGGCATTCGAGATCATGTCTCATGGGTCTCTTGCTGTGATCAGGGCAATATCATCAGTGCTTGAGAAGGCCGGATTCAGGAAGGCTCTTCCTGGGGAGTTCACATACAGGGCATTCCTTCATGGCCGGATTGACCTTACCGAGGCCGAGGCTGTCGAGGAGATTGTAAGATCCAGAAGCGAAAGAGGAAGCAGGGAAGCGCTGGAGAGGCTTGAGGGCTCGATAAGGCGCGAGGCTGCAGAAGCAAAGGATGAGATTGTCGATATACTCTCATCTCTCGAGGTATATCTCGATTATGGAGAGGATGAGATAATAGATGACTGGGTATTCCCTGCTGAAAGAGTCGAGAAGCTGATCAGAAGGCTATCTGACATAGAATCGACTTACAGGGCATCGAGGCTATACAGTGAAGGTGCTTCTGTTGTTCTTGCAGGGCATGCAAATGCTGGGAAATCCAGTCTTTTCAATGCGCTTTTAAAGGAAAACAGGGCTATAGTATCCTCAGAGGAGGGGACTACAAGGGATTTCATTGAAGCCTCTGCCGAGATAGAAGGAATTCCTGTCAGGCTCTTTGATACAGCAGGCCTCAGGGACTCTGAGAACGATGTGGAGAGAGAAGGGATAAAGAGGAGCATCGGCCTTATGGCGGATGCTGATCTAGTGGTATATGTGCTTGATGGCGATGAGCCTGCTCCTGAAGGACAGGAGAGGACTTTGTATGTGCACTCGAAGAAGGATGTAACGGGGTCTTCTGCAGATCTCTCCTTCTCATCTGTCACAGGTGAGGGAGTCGGGGATGTTGCACATGCAATAGCTTCGTACCTTACAAAGGATCTTGTGGAGGTCAGCAGTGTTCCTGTCATCGAGAGCAGCAGGCAGAGAGAGAAGCTTGCAGAGGCAATAGATGCACTGCGGGAAGCAGAGGAGTCAAAAGATCAGAGCGCAGATGTGCTTGCTCTGTTCTTCCAGGCTGCCTTATCTGCTCTGGGAGAGCTGACAGGAGAGGTAACAAGCGATGAGATACTTGATCATCTCTTCTCGAATTTCTGTTTAGGAAAGTGATAAATGAGAGATTATGATGCAATAGTTATCGGAGGAGGGCATGCAGGCATCGAGGCTGCGCTGGCCCTTAGCCGGATCGGATATGACACTCTTATGATTACCCAGAGCCTGGATGCTATAGGCCGTCTTTCATGCAATCCTGCAGTAGGCGGACTTGCAAAGGGCAATCTTGTAAGGGAGATTGATGCACTTGGGGGCGAGATGGGCCATCTGATTGATAAATCGATGATCCAGTTCAGGATCCTCAACAGACGGCGTGGCCCTGCAGTGCAGGCTCCGCGTGCTCAGGCTGACAAATTCACATATTCACGCATTGCCAAGGAAACCTGCGATGCGCAGCCTCATCTGTTTCTGTTCATGGACACTGTCATAGATCTTATTGCTGATGAGAGCAGCCATAGGATAATCGGCGTGAGGACAGAGCGTGGCTGGGAGATCAGCGCAAAGGCCGTTGTGCTCACGACTGGCACATTCATGGAGGGGAGGATATTCATAGGGGAGTATGATGCCTCCTCGGGACGTCTTGGGGAGCCTGCTGCAATCGGGCTTGGCACTAATCTCAGGAAGAGGGGATTCCATCTGGGGCGCATGAAGACAGGAACACCTGCGAGAGTCCGGAAGAGCTCTCTTGATTTCGATGAGCTTGAGATTCAGAATGGAGACGAGGAGATGGAGCCGTTCTCATTCATGTATGAGCATATCGACAGGCCTTCGCTGCCATGCTATGTGACATACACGAATGAGGAGACACATAGGATAATCCGTGATAATATTCACAGATCTCCTCTCTATGGCGGTAAGATTGTCGGGAAAGGCCCCCGTTATTGCCCATCAATTGAGGATAAGGTTGTCCGGTTTCCTGATAGGCCAAGGCATCAGATATTCGTCGAACCGGAAGGCATAGGAACAGAGGAGATGTACCTTAACGGGCTCTCTTCATCGCTTCCAGAAGAAGTGCAGCATCAGTTCATAAGGACGCTTCCAGGCCTCAGGCATGTGGAGATAATGCGTCCTGCATATGCTGTTGAATATGATTATATGGATCCGCAGGACCTCTATCCTTCGCTTGAGTCAAAGATCATTGAAGGTCTGTTCGTTGCAGGGCAGACCAATGGCACGAGCGGCTATGAGGAAGCTGCTGCCCAGGGACTGATTGCTGGGATGAATGCGGCTCTTAAGCTTGGAGGCGAGAAGCCGCTGATCCTTGGACGCACGGATGCTTACATCGGTGTGCTGATTGATGACCTTGTCACAAAAGGCACGAAAGAGCCGTACAGGATGTTCACGTCAAGGGCAGAGTACAGGCTGTCCCTGCGCCATGATAATGCAGATATAAGGCTTACGGAAAAGGGCTATAAGGCCGGGCTTGCAACAGCTGAGAGAATGCAGCTGCTTGAGAGGAAGCTTAAGGACATGGATATGATAAAGTCTCTTCTTAAGGAGTCCAGGCATAATGGCAAGAATGGCCTTGATGCAATAAAGGAGCCGGAGGTCACGATCAGTTCGCTGGGAGTCCCTGCGCTTTCAGATTTTCCCCGCCGCACTCTAGAGGAAGTGGAGCTTGATGTCAAATATGCGGGATATCTTAAGCGTCAGGAGATTGAGGCAGAGAGGGCTAAGAGGGAGGAGAGCATACTCATTCCTGATGATTTCGACTACGATAGCGTTGATGGCCTCTCTTCTGAGTCCAGAGAGAAATTCAAGATGATCAGGCCTCATTCAATCGGCCAGGCCGGCCGCATATCCGGTGTCAGGGTCTCTGACACTGCAGTTCTTGCTGTTGCTGTGAGAGGTCATCGTGGATAAGCTGCTTGATGGTCTTTCAGTAATCGGGGTTCCATGCCCGGAAGAGAGTGCAGCAAAGCTCAGGGAGTATCTCTCAGAGCTTATTCTGTTCAATCCGGCGCTGAAGCTTGTCGGTGAAAAGAGCGAAGAAGGAATAATAATAAGGCATCTGCTTGACTCTGCAAGTGCATACAGGTTCTTTGATGAGCTTACTCAGAGCGGGGATGTGATAGCGGATCTTGGTTCAGGAGCGGGGCTTCCAGGCATTGTCCTTTCCGTGCTGTTTCCTGACCGTGAGTTTGTTCTTATCGAGCGCATGAGCCGCAGGGCTGGCTTTCTTAGAGGGGTTATTGCAAAGCTGGGGCTGAGGAATGCATGTGTTTCAGAGCATGATATTAAGGATATTGATACTGCTAAGGCAATTAGTTTAAAAGGAAGTATAGCTAAGGCTGATGCACGTGAGAGGGCTATTATTGGTGTTTTGGTGTTGGTGGTGTTCTTATGGATTTCACCATCTCTTGTAAAGAACGCAATGCCTGAATATTATGCCTTGATTAATGGCATGACAACAGCGATGCCACCACTTCTTGGCTGTATCTTGATGTTTGTGATTTCTTTTGATGGTAAGCC
>CAKQTF010000060.1 GCA_934276695.1 uncultured Spirochaetales bacterium | reverse complement strand
CTATTATGATAATTCAGTTTATCTGCGATCCTTATCAATCTTTTCAAGGACCACTACAGCAAGGAATGCGAACACAAGAGAGAAGATGATCAGAGCTGAGAGGCATGTTGAGATATTCTCAGCTGTCGAAGCATATTCTGGCCTGAGGTTATAGGACGCAGTCTGATAGCAGAAATCATCAACGGATCCATTCATCTCGATATTCTCAACAAAGGACCTTATAGGATACATACCGCTGTATTCATACTCCTGCATATTCTTCATCTGGTTCCAGGCAGTTACCATCGGAAGAGAGTTATAGCCAGAGACCGCAGCAATAGCACACATTCCCCATCTGGCAATAGTAATGTATGAAAGCCAGTCAGAGAACCCATCAAGAGCGAATACCCCGCCAGAGAAAAGCAGTTCAAATATCAGGATAAACGGCATAAGCGTCATTGCCTGCGTAGTGCTATGAGCCATTGACGAGACAAAGAGAGCCATCATATCTGCTGAATATGTTATAAGAAAGAAGACAATGGCGATATCCAGCATGAAGAATCCCGTAAACACACTGGAAGATGGGAATGACAGGCCCGATATCCTGCATACAGCAACAGTTACCATTGCCTGTGCAAGGCAGATTGCAGCCTGGTATACCATATGGGCTGCTATATATGAGCTCATATGAAGACCTGCCCTATGCTCCCTCTTAAGCACGCCCCGTTCCCGGCATACAGCCTGTATTGAATTGAAGAATCCGTTCCATATGCATACGCACGTAAGCGCAAGGGATCCCTTCAGCGTGCCTTCCATATTAGCAAACATGGACCCTCCGATTGCAAAAGAGACAAGCCATGCAATAAGAGCAGACATAGGCAGCACCTTCCAGTCATCCATATAGATGAAAATACGGAAGAACTTCCTTATATAGACAGGAATCTGACGCACTCTTCCCCTATAATGGACCTCAGGCATTTCCCCTCTCCTTCTCAAACTTCTCTATAAGCTCATCAGCAAGGCCTTCCCCGCCTTCCTCTTTCCTGTTTATCTTTCTTATCACTTCCTCAAAGCTGTCTGCCGAGAAGAATTCCTTTGCTTTTCCTATTCCGCCATAATAAACCAGTCGGCCTACCATATCAGCATCCTTTGCAAGTATTATCACATCATCGAAGAACTCTGAGACACGGTCAGGCGAATGGGTTATTACAATCACTATCCTGCCCTTACGCGATATCTCCCTAAGGTTCTCCATCATCTCCCGGGCAAGGACCCCATCCAGCCCTGAATCAGGCTCATCAAGTATGAACAGATATGGATCAGATACAAACTCCATGGCAATCGATATCCTCTTTCTCTGTCCTCCGGACTGCTTTGCAACAAGATTATTTTTTACAGAATCCAGGCCAGAAGAGGCAATGAGACCAGATATCCTGTCATGCAATTCATTCTTACTGACAGAAACAGGAACGCGGAGAGATGCAGAATCCGCAACTGTCCAGTAGACAGTATCATGGCTACGCATTGTATCCTGCTGAGGAACAAACGCTATATCATATTTAAGCTTATCAAACTCCCTGTATACATCACGTCCGTTCAGCACTATTGAAGCATCAGCAGGCTCATATCCCGTAATGGCATTCAGAAAAGTAGTCTTGCCTGCACCGGATCCGCCGAGAAGCATAACCATACGCCCGGGTCTGATTGAAAGATGTATATCCTTCAGAAGCGTCCTGCTGTTGTACCTCGGCCCTACTGTCCGCTCAGATATATTCACAGTCAGACCAGAATAGCTTCCCTCAGCTTCATGCCCGGAAATCCTGGCCGCATGCTGCTTCTCCTCAAGCTCTGGCTGGAATGAGCGCCCAAAGCCCCAGATAAAGACAGCAAGGCTTCTGAAGACAATGAACAGCGCAACCCACCATACACTGCGCCTGAATACCCGGATCAGGCATAGATATATCCTGACGCTGTAGACGAATGCCGCAGCATTTGCAGAAATGACGACAATCGAGGAAAAGCTATTGAAGACATGGAGCGCAGGATGGCCTGATGTCATAAGATATATGATATGCCATACATGGATCATCCCCTCAATGAACATCCATGCCTTACCATCTTCCTTATCGCCGATTGCTTCTGCTAGCTTATAAAGACGATATATAGGTATAAATGCATATTTTCTCTGGACATTGCATTTAGGAAACAGCTTAAACAGCCCTGCTGTGAAGAGTATGAATATGAGTATATTAAACAGCAATCCGCTGAGACTGAGTATCATACTAACACTATTGCACAAACAGAGCTGATTGAGAAAGGATTTTCAGAAAAAATCCCCATGTGGATCATAACATCCAATCAATCCTCATATGACAGAGGCCTGGGGAATCCCTGACGAATGCCATAAACCCATATATGCATATGCTATAATCAGATAATTCTTATAGAATCACAGGATAATATCCACTATAATCATAGGTAACGAGGGACTATTATGATTTACTGCGTGGAAGACGACGAATCAATACAGGGAATGATGATATACACGCTCACAGCATCAGGATTCGATGTAAAAGGGATAAAAGACGGAGACGAGCTATGGCCTGCGATAGAGAAGCAGATCCCAGAGCTGATCCTTCTCGATCTCAACCTGCCAGGAGAGGATGGGATATCAATACTCAACAAGCTTAAGAACAACGACGGCACATGCACGATCCCGATAATAATAGCAACTGCAAGAGACAGCGAATATGACAAAGTCATCGGACTCGACACCGGAGCTGATGATTACCTATCAAAGCCTTTCGGGATGATGGAGATGGTCTCAAGAGTGAAAGCTGTGCTCAGAAGATGCTCTCCTAAAGAGGAAAAGAAGCAGATACTATCCAATGGAGTCATATCAGTTGATGACAGAGCCCATACTGTATTCGTGAATGGGAATGTCGTGAAGCTGACAATAAAGGAGTATGAGATCCTACTTCTCCTGATATCGAACATGAACGTGCTTTTCTCAAGAGAAGACCTGCTCAGAAGGATCTGGGGAGTTGACAGAGCTGAAGAGACAAGGACTGTGGATGTCCATATCGGGACACTCAGGACAAAGCTCGGAAAGGAAGGCGCAGGAACAATACAGACAGTGAGAGGCATAGGCTACAGACTCGTCGGGGACAGTAAATGACAAAACGTCTTCTGGCATCGCTGTTTGTTGCGATGATCTTCATAATGGGAGTATCAATGCTCCTGACTGTATCCGCAACATCAAAGATACTATCAGGAAGGCAGGAGCTTCTTCTCAGGGAAGTCGTTGATGTTGTCGCAGATGGATACATAACAGGCGGAGAGACATTCGTTGAGAGGCTTTCGACTAATAACTACAGGATTACGATAATATCCCCAACAGGCAAGATCCTGACAGAGTCTCCGGATGATTTCTGGTATCTTGTAACAGACCATAAGGCACTTGAGAACTTCCTGAGGGATGTCATCGAGGAACAGAATGTTGTAAGCATACATACATCATATATGTTCGGGGATCTGATCCTTGCCGGAGTCAGCCTTCCAGACAGCACTGTCATAGTAGCATCCACAACAATGAACACATTCGCAGATACGCTCTTTGAGATGAGAATACAGATCCTGCTTGTATCAGTGCTGTCGCTTATCCTGGCTGCAATCCTTGCAAGGGTTCTTTCCCTGTACATTGTCGAGCCTCTGAACAACCTGAATCTTGAGGAGCCTGACCCAAGCAAGGAATACAAGGAGATTGCCCCGCTGCTCATTAAGATAAAGGAGCAGCAGCAGGATCTGGCAGCGCAGCAGGCAGAGCTGAAGCAGGGGCAGACAGAATTCCAGGCTGTATCCGAATCCCTTCAGGAGGGAATGTTCCTGATCGGAGCAGAGAATGAGCTATCATTCATCAACAGATCAGCAAAGAAGATCCTTTCACTGAAGGGAGAAGTCAGAGGTAAGCATTATGCGTCAATACTGCCAGATAAAATAGCGAAGACAATCGCAGAGACAGATGTCAACAAGAACGGGAAATGCTTTTTATCTGCAAAGGGAAAGACTTATAAGGTCGAAACGACAGCTCTGACATCAAATGGCATAAAAGCCGGGATATCTGTGCTTATCTATGATATCACAAGCCAGCTGAATGCTGAGAACAGAAGAAGGGAATTCACGGCAAATGTGTCACATGAGCTGAAGACACCGCTGCATATAATAGCCGGAAGCGCAGAGCTGCTTCAGTCTGGTATAGTGAAGGATGAGGACAAGTCGAAGTTCGTAACCCAGATATACAACGAGAGCCAGAGGATGAAAGGCCTTGTCGAGGACCTTCTGAAGCTTGGCCAGCTTGAAGAAGAGAATAAGGAGATCTCAAAGAGCATAGTGAATGCGTATGAGATCGCATCCACTGTAAAGGAGAATATAGCACAGTTCGCAATGGAGAATGACATAACCGTCGAACTTTCGGGATCTGCTGCATTCATATACTGCAATGGCTCAATGCTCTATGGAGCAATCTACAATCTTGTCGATAATGCGATAAAGTACTCTCCTAAAGGCAGCATTGTCCGCATTGAGACGCTTACAAGCCAGGACAAGGCATATATAAAAGTAGAGGATAATGGAATAGGAATACCTGAAGAATATCAGGACAGGGTATTCGAGAGGTTCTTCCGGGTAGACAAATCAAGAAGCAAGGAAGTCGGTGGATCAGGACTCGGGCTTGCAATCGTCAAGCATTCCTGCATCTCAAACGGCGGCGAGGTATCTGTTGATTCTGAGGTAGGAAAAGGATCAATATTCACAATAACCTTCCCTTCCGCAAATGAAGCCGATGCAAATAGCCAGGAGATATAAAATGCGTATACTATCCATAGTGCTCATAATCATCATCCTGATTGCTGTCTGGTCTGTCTTCATGCCGTTCTATCATGAGAAGAGAAGGAAGCTGATCCCGGACGAAAGCAGGTGCTTCTCTGATAAGTGCCATTCAATAATATACAGGAACGGTAGCTGCAAAGCTGTTCTATTCATCCATGGATTCCCTACTACCCCATATATGTATAACTGGGCTGCAGGCTATATGAAGGACAAAGGCTATGATGTGTTTGCGCCTCTGATCCCTTCATTCGGCGCAGACATAAAGGAATTCGAGAAAACAAACTTCTCATCATGGTTTGGCTACATTGATGAATACTATACAAATCTCCGCAAAGAGTACAGAACACTCGACGTGATAGGAGTGAGCATGGGAGGAGCAATGACACTCAAGCTTGCAGAAATCCACTCTGCAGACGGACTTGCGCCTGATGCTATTGCTGTCATCTCTGCTCCAGTTGCATACAATTCGCTTATAAGAGACCATCTGGTGACTAATCCCGCCGGCTATCTGATAAGGCTGATCAAGCTCTTCATCCCATCAATAGGCGCAGAGGCTATCACGTCAATACCCGGCCATAATGACGGGGACGAGGAATGGACTGGATACAAAGGGCTTTTCTCCGGACCAGGATGCTCCCTCATCTGGAATCTGAAAGCCATAAGAAAGGATCTCGGCAGGATAAACGTACCGATGATCTCAATTCATGATGAAGGTGATAAGACAGTCCCATTCAGGAACCAGGAGATAATCAGGAAAGAGACTAATACTGATTCGCTCTTCATATCACAGAGGATGGGAGATGAATATGTGCATACACACCATGCTCTTCTGTCATATAATTCATGCCAGAAGCAGCTGATGGAAAGAATACATGCATTCCTGGAGGAAAAGAATGAGTAAAAGGGAAGATCATATTTCATGGGATGAATACTTCATGGGAGTAGCAGTCCTCTCTTCAATGAGGAGCAAGGATCCGAACACGCAGGTCGGAGCATGCATAGTATCATCGGATAAGAAGATAATCGGCGTAGGCTACAATGGATTCCCGACTGGATGCTCTGATGATGAGCTTCCATGGGAAAGGGAAGGAGAATGGATCAATACAAAATACCCATATGTATGCCACGCGGAGCTCAATGCAATACTCAACTGCAATAACAGCGCAATGCTCAGAGGTGCTACGCTTTATGTCGCACTCTTCCCATGCAATGAATGCGCAAAGGCCGTAATCCAGGCAGGAATAAAGAAGATAGTATATCTTTCTGACAAATATGCAGAGACAGAAGCCACAAAGGCAAGCAAGCATATGCTCACAGCAGCTGGAGTTGCATTCGAAAAGCTTGAAACCGACAGAAAAGAGCTTGTGATCAACTTCTGAGTCTCTTCTTTCCCTATTCCTCATAATGGGTTAGAATATCCTTGGGCAGGGAAAACAGACCGCTGTTAAA
>CAKQTF010000059.1 GCA_934276695.1 uncultured Spirochaetales bacterium | reverse complement strand
ATCTATGTACTTCGTCAGATCCACTACCCTTAGCCCATTCAGCTCATATACGCATTCATTCATGCTTCTTCTCCTTTCTGTTCTTTGCTTCTAGCGCATGTATGCATTTCACCAGCATCTCATGATATGGGACAGAAAGCCCAAGATCATGTGCTGTCTCTACTACAGAACCGCTGATTGTATCAACCTCGCTTTTCCGACCATCTTTTATATCTGCATATATCGATGTAAATCCCTGTGGGGCATTGGCACATACCGCATCCACTTCTTGCATAACTGCCTCTTCATCAAATGCAAGTCCAAGGCCATTTGCTACATCCACTGCCTCTCTGCAGAGATTCCTCATTATCCACGAAGCATCCGGATCATCATGTATGAATCCAAGCGGAACCTGGAAAAGAGCCGTGAGCGAAGAAGCTGCCGTATTTGTGAAAAGCTTATTCCATATCTGCTTCTGCACATTCTCCTCTGTCCTGCATTCAATTCCACATGCTGAGAAATCTGCAGCGATATCAGAAAGCACATTGCTGTTGCCATCCAGAAGACCTATGCTTGTAATGCCTGCTCCGCCATGATTTATGAATCCAGGCTCAATAATCGAAGAGTTATGCTGCGTTGAACCTATGATTACATGCTTGCGGTCTGCAAACTTCAGCAGCTTTGATTCATGTCCAGCCCCATTCTGCAGCGTCATAAGATACGTTGATGGTCCAATCAGATTCCGGTTTTCCTCAAGTGCAGAAACCGTATACATCGATTTAACAAAAACTATGACAAGATCCTGCTGTCCAATAGATGATGAGTCTGTGACAGCTGAAGGATTACAGATAGAGATACTCCCATCCTTCTCTCTTATCCTCACACCTTCGCCTCTTATTGCATTCACAATGGACTCTGAAAGATCAACAAGGGTGACATTGTTTCCAGAAGAAAGATATCCACCAAATAAAGACCCCATTGCTCCTGCACCGAGGACAGCTATATTCATCTTTATATTGACCTCCTTTTTGAAATCGGTTTCAAAACTTATAGTTATTAAATCATGACTTTCATGCGTATGCAAGTTAAATTTAAAAAATTAAATACGGCAATTAATAACAGCACCGGATAAATAGGCGGTTTTGAAGTTTAATTTATTATATTGTAAATAATAATATACATAGAAATACTAAAGCTATTGATTCGGATGCAATAGATGCATAAGCACCATCAAAATAATTTGACATTGATAAACTCTGATAATACAATGCTTATATAATGAAATCGATTTCATATTTTTGACACAGATAACGCATACCTTAGAGCAATAGCTTTCAGAAATGAATATGCGGATTAAAGGAGATACATATGGTCAGGAAATCAGACAGGAAAACAGTAGAGCGCTTTGAGAGGAAATTCGGGGCAGAAGGATCAATCACAGTAAGAAGCATCACTGAGAATGATGCGGAGCTCAATAACAAAGGACGTGTATTTGCACATACTACAGTCGCACCGCATTCCGGCATCGGATTCCATATCCATAATGGAGACACAGAGATCTATTATGTACTGTCAGGAAAAGCTGAATACAACGATAATGGGACAATAACAACAATAGAAGCAGGAGATGTAACATTCACCCCAAGCGGAGAAGGCCATGGGATAACAAACAATTCAGATGAGCCACTTGATATAATTGCCCTTATAATCTATTCATGATTATCTGGATTCATAGTCAGCTATAAATCTCACTGCAGGATTCTTAGTCTCTTGCAAAAAAAGCGTAAAGGCTAAAGAATTAACAGAGGAGCAATTGTTTATGGAAGAAATCACAATATATGATATCGCGGAAAAGGCTGGAGTCTCAGCATCCACTGTATCACGGGTCATAAACAATTATCCCCATGTAAAGCCATCTACCCGAGAAAAGGTGATGAAGCTCCTCAAGGAGAACAACTTCACTCCGAATGCCGCCGCTCAGAGCCTCGTCACCCAGTCATCGAAAATGGTTGGAATACTGATTGCCGACCTTAGGACAACCCATCATACAGATGGTATCTACTATATTGAGCAGGAGCTTTCTAAAAATGGTTATTCATGCCTGATCTACAATACAGGCACAGACCCGAAAGCCCAGGCACAGTCACTGATCTCACTCAGCAAGAAAAACATCGATGCCGTGGTACTTATGGGCTCGATATACCAGAACCGATATGTGGCTGATGCCATAAAGAAGTATCTGCCAGCAATCCCTGTAGCAATCTGCAATGGATATCTTGATGGCAAGAACATATACGGGGTTGTATCAGACGAACTGAACGGTGTATCTGAATGCGTTAAGCTCCTTGTAGAAAGAGGAAAGAACAACATTGCCTTCATACTGAATCACAGGACCCCTAGCAATGACGATAAGATAAGAGGATTCAATCTTGGATTTGATTCATATTCAAATGGAAGCAAATACATTCTTGAGACAGGAGACTCATCAGAAGATATAGAAGAAAAGACACTCAGGCTCCTTGATGAGCATCCGGATATCAATGCGATAATCTTCGTTGAGGATTACATTGCGATGATAGGAATGCATGCAATAATATCAAGTGGCAGGCATATCCCCGAAGATATCTCTGTTATAGGTATAAACAACTCAAGATATGCAGCTATTTACAATCCACCGCTCACTACACTGGACAATATGCTCTACGATACGAGCATAACAACAGTAAGGAACCTGCTGATGGTGCTTAATGGAGAGCACGCATCGAAGAAGATGATAATCGGGACATATGTGAAAGAGCGTCAGTCTACCTGATCCTGTATACGGCCTCTGTACTCGCTGTTTATTATCTCCATCATATCCTCAGGGCTCTCTTTGCATCCGTCGTCAAGCCACATCTTTATTATCTTATTAAGACCTGCCCTGAAGAACTCCATATGGTAATCTATGAATTTATTATTGAAATGAGATGAAGCAAGCCTGCTGTCATATGTAAAGATCTTATATTCATTATCATAGCCAAGCCTGAAATAGGTCTTGAAGAAGACCTGGTTGTCCTTTATGTATCTGAACAGCTTAAGATAATCATTGCTGTTGTATCCATTCTGTATTTCATCAGCATAGACGACATTCTTCATATCATCCTCAAGCTTGTCACGGATTGAATCAGCAATCGAGTGTATCCCATCAAAGTTAGCATAGAATGTCGTGCGGTTGAGTCCCGCCTTCTTGCAGATATCAGAGACAGTGATCTCATCAAGCTCTCTCTTCTGTATAAGATCAACAAAGGCTTTCTCTAATGCCTCTACTGATGCCCTTCTCCTCTTATTGTTCACTGTATTCATATGCCTTCCTTTATCTCAACACATGTTTGTATTCTGATGATTGAAAAGTCAATCTGAAACCAATTATAGTCTAATCGTAATTAAACAAACAACTGTTGTTTTAATAGGAGAAAGAAAAAATGAAGAAAGCAAACTTTATAGCATTGGTTCTATGGGTGATCAGCGGATTTATATTCTCAATCGGCATGTGCGCAGCACTGCTGCCTGAATGGAATGCACGCACAAACGGGATAATACTTGGAGTAGCTGGGATAATACTTGCACTAGTGACTCTGGCAATCTGGAGAAAGCTCACAGGAAAAGAGAGGATCAGGATTTCCGGAAAGAGCATCCTGGCTACATTCATAGGCGTTGCAGGAGCATTGGTATTCGGTACAGGCATGTGCTTTATAATGGTGTGGGACAGGATATCAGCAGGCATTGTAATCTCACTTGCAGGCGTTGCTATCCTCTTAAGCCTCATTCCGATTGTAAAGGGGATTGAGGAGTAAGACATGGCAGCATCAAAGCTTGCAGAAGCAAACAGAAAGATAGAGGAAGCAGTCACATCAGGATTCGGGAAAATAGAGGATGCTGTGACTGACGGCTATAAGAAGATAGAGGATTCCGTTGTAAGCGGATATACAAAGATCGAGGATGCATTTGCTGAAAGATATCTCATCAAGGACGGAGAGACTCTGGAAGAAGCAAAAGCAAGACTCAAGAAAACAGAGAAGGAGAACTGAAATGAAGAAAGCAATACTGATTACTGTGGCTCTCTGCATGGCATTATCGCTCAATGCTGGAACTTTTGACGGATTCACAAGCACAGGACTTAACTATGAATACAGAGATGGGATTCATCTCGGAGGAATGACAGTCAGTAATTCCGGCTACGTCAATGATTGCCCTGTAGGCTACTACATAAGCGCAAATGCGGATTTCAACCCTAGAAAGATATCAGATATGACAATCACACTGATTGCAGCACCAAGCTACAGATACATGCTTGATAATGTCCCGATGTCAATCGATACAGCACTTGGACTCTCAGTATCAGGTGTCTGGACTGACGGAAAGAATGATTTCCAGCTCGGGCTTGGCGGCTATATCGGTGCAGCATACTACATGAATGACCGTATTGCCCTCTTAATCGGATGCAATCTCGGCTATGATATGCTCTCAGTTAACCTGGCTACAGGAGCTGCAGGATTCTCCGGGGAATTCTATGCATCCCCTGCTCTCTCAATTGGATTCAGATACTGACAAAAGCTGCGGCATGCCTGTGAGCCAGAAGGCATGCTGCCTATCAGCTGAATGTATTTCCGGAAAGCATATATTCACTATTCATATCGGTAGCACGACTCTTCAGCTTCCATCCTGCTATCCTAAAACATGGGCACCTGGAATATATTCAGAATAGAGCCCGTAGAATTCCAAAGGATCAATTAATGATATGAAAGCCTCATCAGGAAGCACCAGCTTTCCGTTCATATCATCAAACCACTCTGAATCCGGAGATCCGGCACTGGCAGTCAGCATCTTACCCTTCTCTGCATACATTTTAAGAAAGCCTTCAGAGTTAAGAGCCCTGATGACTCTTCTGCCTACTTCTGCAGATATAGTCTTTCTAACTGCTATATATGATGGAATGGCTATAGCACCCTCCTCTGGCATATACGGTCTGAATGCTTCATCGCTCAGCGCAAATAAGGATGGGACTATAGCCAGTGAAGACTGACCTGTCCTGACTCTCTGGAAAGCTGCTATTGGCATAGGCATAACAGATGCATTACGGAGAAGAGCTACGGCAGCATTCCTGCCGTAAAGGTACCACACTGTCTTAACAACGCTCTTAGCAGCAGAATTATCAATACCACCAAACGAAACATCCGTACCTATTACATTCTTCAGCGAAGAAACCTGTTTCTCTCTTGCGGAAAAAAGAAGGGGGATTGCGAGATATGGCATAAGCCTTGGATCCCTCACCAATGACTGAATCGGCTCTGATGGCTTAATAGGGTGCCATGATGAGATATCATATAGGCTATCTTCAAAGCGCGAATATATCCTTCTGTCCTCAAACACCTCAAGATCTGTGGATAGGATCATATCAGGGAGCTCAGAGCTCTTATCAAAAAGGAATTCTGACATATGGCATGGATAACCCAGCCCAAAGAATCTTATCTCAAGATCTATTCCTTCTGAAGCCAGTTCACTCTTCACTTCACTAAGGAATGCCAGTTCAATCCTATTAAGCACACATATATTGCTCCAATAAAGAATTACTTTATTCATACGACCTCTTCTCCCCTTCTCATCCTTTCCTTTAACCGCTGCTGCTCTTTATATTCAGCATCAAGCCGTTTGAAAACCTTCTCCTCTTCTGTGCTTCTTCTGCGGACTGAGACAACAGCACCATCAGCTATTGCAATACGCCTATCTGCGCTAAGCGCTGTATGCGGATCATGTGTCACGAGAAGCACAAGCTTGCCTTCCTTCACCAGAAGCCTGAGCGCACGAACCTTATCGATGCCGGCATTCTCAATCTCATCAATAAGCACTATCGGACGGTCTGATAAGTATGCAATATCAGCTACCATCAGAGCCCTGCTCTGGCCTCCGGATAGCTCAGAGAGCCGGGAATCTGCAGAGAAGGATTCTCCGGATAAAAGCGATGCAGTCTCTATTATCCTTTTCAGATCCACATCCACCTTTCTATTTGCCTCTCTATGGAAGCTGAGGAACTCATTCACATTAAGATCAAGAACGAATCTCATATTCTGACCAAGATGTGCAATAAGGGAATCTCCTGATGCCAATGCTGGTATCTCTCCATCAATAAGAATCCTGCGCTTAGTAACAGAATCACCGGAGACTAGCATCTCAATATCCTTTATGAATCTGCTTTTCCCTGCACCTGTCGGTCCGACAATGGCCCAGAGTTCCCCTAAATGAAAAGGAATTGAATCAAAAGGCTCCCTGCAGCCATTCTTGCTATAACCAGAGATTACTGTCAGCTCTTTCATCTCTGGCCTCCGAAATCAATCTTCCCGACAGCTCCGAGCTGGAAATCAGATCCTACGCGGCGCTCCCCGACACAGTATGAGCAGACACCGCGGGGCATTGTATGGCGTAGCAC
>CAKQTF010000058.1 GCA_934276695.1 uncultured Spirochaetales bacterium | reverse complement strand
GTATGGAGTGCTTTTTCTCGCCAGCTGATTCCTGGATTTCTTTGTCATTATCTCACCTCAGACATAATTTTGAAGTGGACATTCAAAGCTGTAAATTTCACTTATTCAATATCTGATTTCACTTATTCAAGATTCATGAATGCATACAAACACCTACCGTTTTCCGAGTCAGGCCACATAGCTAATGAAACACTATAACCATCATGCGGCTAATAGAATAATATCCTCAGCACCACAGAACACTCAAAAACCATATTCCCTCTTCGGGAGCTTTTGGGTGAGTAAAGCAGACGGCATTGCTGTATCGTCTGAAGTTATTATCATAAAAACTTGTGTCTAAACACAGTTTTTAAGGATTCTTATCATGGAAATTAAACGGGACTTTTATCTGAACAAGCTCATAGATCGGCAGAGGAACGGACTTGTAAAGATCATCACAGGAATCAGGCGCTAAGGGAAATCCTATCTGCTATTCAGGCTGTTCTATGATTATCTCATCAATCATGGTGTAAGCAAAAGCTCAATCATATGCATATCGCTTGACACGGTGGAATCCGCAGGGCTCCGTAACCCGCTTGAGCTTTCATCCTATATAAAAAGCAAAGTGAACGATACTGATGAGTTCTATATATTCATAGATGAGATCCAGTTCTGCCAGAGCATTCCGAACCCAAGCCTCAAAGGTGATTTCATAACATTCTATGATGTACTGAACAGCCTCCTAATAAAAGGCAACCTGGATGTGTACATCACAGGGAGCAACTCAAGAATGCTTTCATCTGACATTCTCACAGAGCTCAGGGGAAGAGGAGATGAAATCAGGGTATTCCCACTCTCATTCCATGAATTCTATTCAGCCAGAGGCGGAGATAGAAAAGAGGCATTCAATGAATACATGATATTCGGAGGAATGCCGATGACCATGACAAGAGCGACAGCAGAATCAAAGACAGATTATCTGAAACGGCTTTTTGATGAGACCTACTTCAAGGATATCATTGAAAGAAGGCATATAGGAAAAGCTGATGCTCTTTCTGAGATAACCGACTGCCTATGCTCTGTGACAGGCTCTCTTACAAACGTCCATAACCTTGCAGACACAATAAATTCAGCAGGACAGAGAAGAAACGGAGACAGAATCTCAGACGGCACCGTAAAATCATACATGGACTATCTGAATGATGCATTCCTCTTCAGTGAAGCAAAACGATACGATGTGAGAGGAAGGAAATACTTCGAGTACCAAAGCAAGTTCTACTGTGTTGATCATGGGCTGAGAAATGCAAGAATCAACATGAGGAAGAATGAAGAACCTCATATAATGGAGAATATCATCTACAATGATCTTATCATGCGAGGCTGCAATGCAGATGTCGGTGTAGCTGAAAGCTATACAAAAGACAGTTCCGGAAAAACACAGAGGATAACAAGGGAAATTGACTTCGTGGTCAATAACGGTAACAGCCAGTGCTACATTCAGTCTGCATTCGATATGAGCAGCAAAGAAAAGCAGGATTCAGAGCTGAAGCCTTTCAGCATCATCAATGATTCATTCCGGAAAATCGTAGTGACAAAGGATGAGAGCATCCCATGGTTTGACGATAATGGAATACTCCATATAGGAATATATGATTTTCTTATGAGAAAAGATGCTATCTTATAAGAACTGCCTTGGGATTATCCAAGGCAGTATCACAATGAAGACCTAGTTTATTTTCCTGCAGAGTACTCATTGAGCACTGATGCAATATACTTCATAGCCTCATCATCATAGCGCTGATCCAGCTGTATTGAGCAGATATGCCCATAGATGTACTCAGCTCCAGGATATTTCTTAATGTCATCAAGCATCGGTGGCAGAGGCCAGTAGACTGTTGACGCCACACTGTGCTCTCTCAGGAATGCCTGAAGCTCATCCCTGTCATCTGCATACAGGGAGAAGTGGCTTGGGACATCATGCTCTCCAAGCTCTGTGAACACAGGCTTCCAGCCCTTAGCCGGCTCTAAAGATGAGATGATCACGTTAAAATGCTCTCTTCTCTTTGCTGCCATCCCATCAAAGTCGAAGTTCTTAGCAATGAATGTGGACTTATCATCTGAGCCATAACAGTCAAAGATCAGCCTGAGCCTGAGCTCTGTCTTCCAGAAAGTATCACTGGCAGCCTTATTGTACTCATCGTTACCGCTGCTGATTGCAAGGGACCTCTCTTCCATTGCCTTGTAGCGTCCCCTGATATGCTCTGCTTCAGGCTCCATCATCCTCACATCAAACGGACCGGCTTTCTTAATGGCAACACCGCCAGATGCGATTCCCATCCATTTCCTCAGGGATCCAGCTGCATAGTCTGCCTCAGGATCCGGGTATGTAGGGGAATGTGTTGTATCATGCAGTATGATAATGCCTTTATCATGGACCTTCTTCAGGAATGACTCATCATACCTGATGAATCCATAATATCCGCAGAGTCCGAACACCCCAACACCATCCAGATCCTCTTCTCTGTACTTAGGCACCAGATTATCAGGATCTATATCATAGAATCTGAGAGAGAAGCCAGCCTTAAGGTATGAGCCGAGGACTGTCTCGCATGTATAGGCCGGGACATAGGCAACCTTCTTCACATCATCCCCGATATCCTTAAGGCATGCATAGAGAGCACAGCGCCCAGACATAGCATATATGGTATTAGGTCTTTCATGGACCTTACCAGCCTGACACTTCTCAAGTTCAAACATCCCGCCTATTCTCATCTCATCCTCCTAGAAAGACCTGATTGTATCTGCATCAATCCTCTTCAGGATCTCTACAGCAAGCCTGATACCATTCTGGTAGTCCTCAAGAGAGGAATAGCCATAATGTGTGTGCGCATATCTTACAGGAATTCCGATGACGATCACAGGAACTCCGAGGTGGCCCATGTGGATAGGAGCACCATCAGTTGACCCGCCAGTGCGGACTGCAGCCTGCACTGGGATCCCCAGCTCTTTAGCAAGATTCAGTGCATAGCGCTGGAAGCGTGGATTAGTGATCATCCTAGCATCAATATAACGAAGCATCGGGCCTTTCTTCAGTGCTGTCTGAACCTGGTACTCAGGAACGACAGTATCATCAGCAGGACAGCCTTCAAAGCATATTGCAAGATCCGGATTCACACGCTCAACTGTGACAGTAGCACCGCGTGTACCGACCTCTTCCTGGCTTGCAAAGGCACCTACTACATCAACTGCAAGATCCTGGCCCTTAAGTGCTGATATAGTCTCAATAATGGATGCACAGCCTAGGCGGTTATCAAAAGCCTTTCCGCGCATGATCTTATGTTTCTCGTCATAAATGAAGTCAACATCAGGAACAACAGGAGCTGCAACTTCAATCTTGAAGTCATTTACAACTTCATCCCTGCTTGTCGCTCCGACATCAATAACCAGAGAGGATACCTCAAGAGGAGCCTTTCTCTCTGCCTCACTCATGAAGTGTGGTGGCTTGGATGCGACTACTCCTGGGATATATACGCCTTCACTGTTCCTGACACGGACAAGATGTGCAGGGATATTCGTAGCAACCCAGCCTCCGATAGTCATGAATTCAAGCATTCCATCCGGGCGGATGGCCTTGACCATGAATCCGACCTCATCTGTATGAGCATCAAGCTGTACAACCGGCTTATTCCCTGTATTGTCACTTCTCTTAAGATATAGGTTGCGCATGCAGTCCTCTGTGATCTCTCCAAGACCAGATGCATGCTTTCTGACAACTTCAAGGACATCATCCTCAAATCCGGAAATGCCGTTAGCATCGCTGATTTCCTTGATCAGCCTGAGCTCTTCATTCTCTTTCATCTCTCTTTCTCCTGAAAAATAGCGGAGGGAGAACCCTCCGCTTTAATTAAGCTGTAAGCTTATTTTGCAACCTGCACATTCTGAAGCTTGTGGTATCCGATTGGGTCAAGCTCGAAGCCTTCAACCTTATCGTTAGCACCTGCATTGATTGTTGTGTAGATGATAGGAGCATTGTTTGCGAAATCCTTAAGATAGATAGCAAGCTCTTTGTAAGCCTCAAGTCTTACTGAAGAATCTGCGCTTGTTCTGCCCTTCTCCACAAGAGCATCGATTGTTGCATCAGCTGTGAAGCTTCTGTTGCCGGCAGCACCCTGCTGTGTTGAATGCTCAAGTGAGTAGTATGTGTAGTCAGCATCCTTTGTGCTTGTTACCCATCCGAAGTATCCCATGTCATGCTCACCAGCTGTTGTTCTGCTGATGAATGCACCGAACTCAAGAACCTCAACCTTGCATGTGATGCCGATATCCATAAGCATAGCCTGGATAGCCTGGCACATCTCAACACGAGACTGGTTGTTGTTTACCCAGAGTGTGCATGTGAAGCAATTTGGATAGCCTGCTTCTGCAAGAAGAGCCTTAGCCTTCTCTGGATTGTACTCGAAATCACCAGGATTGTAGTAACCGAATACAGCAGGAGCAACAAGAGCATTTGCAACCTCACCGCTTCCGCCATTAACTGTATCGATGAGAAGCTGGCGGTCAATAGCCATATTGATTGCCTGACGGACAAGCTTATTATCGAATGGTGCCTTCTTTGTATTGAATGAGATATAGAAGCAAGAGAGTGATGGAGCTTCAAGAAGCTTCAGGCCTTTCTCGCCTGCAACACGCTTAGCATCTGCTGTTGTCAGATCATAAGCAATATCAATCTCGCCTGTCTCAAGAGCGATTGTCCTCTGAGCAGCCTCAGGAATAACCTTCATCTCAACATACTTTGTCTTTGGAGCACCCTGATAGTAATCATCAAATGCCTCAAGCTTTACATTGTCGTTCTGAGACCATGATACGAACTTATATGGGCCGGATCCAACAGGAGCTGTCTTGAGTGCATCAGGATTAGCTGTTACATAGTCCATTGGAACAATTGCAGCATATGGAACAGCAAGGTTTCTGAGAGCTGGAGCATATGGAGCCTTTGTCTTGATAGTAACTGTGTAATCATCATCGATTGTTACTGAGTCAATGAAGTCCACGAGGTAAGAGACAGCTGCGCTTGCAATAGCCCTGTCAAGGGAGAACTTCACATCATCAGCCTTAAGATCCTCTCCATTGTGGAACTTAAGTCCCTGTCTGATCTTGAAGCGGTATGTGAGGTCATCGAGCTGCTCCCATGATTCTGCGATCTGAGGAACAATCTCGCCTGTTACAGGATCAACATCGACAAGAGTGTCGTAAATGTTGTTTGTAACAGCAACTGCTGGAGTCTCCTTACCAACATGTGGGTCAAATGATGTTACATCTGCGCCCTGAGCAAAGATGACAGTATCCTTATAGCCGCCATTTGCTGATGCAGCGGGAGTTGCTGCTGTGCTCTTCTCAGAGCTACCATTAGCAAAGGCAAAGGATGCAATTAAGCCAAGTACGAGAAAAAAAACGGTAATCTTCTTCATATTTTCCTCTCCTATTAATATCTAAATATCCAAAAGGATAATTAAGCTATGCTAAGACACACGCTGCTGTGTGTCCTTCTTCAACCTCTTTCAGAGGGATATCACTGCTCTTGCAGCGCTCTGTCGCATATGGACAGCGCTTTGCAAATCTGCAGCCAGGTTCCGGATCAATAGGGCTTGTGAGCTCTCCTTCAAGAAGGATTCTCTTAGCCTTGAAATCAGGATCAGGGACAGGGATTGCAGAAAGCAGTGCCTTCGTATATGGATGGACAGGATTTGAGAATAGCTTCTTCGCAGGAGCCTTCTCGACAATCTTGCCAAGGTACATGACGATTATGTCATCGCTTATATGCTTTACAACAGACAGATCGTGCGTGATGAACAGATATGTGAAACCGAACTTCTCCTGAAGATCCTGCATCAGGTTCAGGACATGTGCCCTGATAGATACATCAAGAGAAGAAACCGGTTCGTCACAGACTATGAACTTAGGATTGAGCGCAAGCACTCTTGCAATCCCGACCCTCTGCCTTCTTCCGCCGTCCAGCTCATGAGGATAGCTGTTTATGAGTCTTGGTGCGATTCCGACAAGGTCCATATATTCCCTGACCTTCTCATCGATAGCCTTCCTGTCCCTCTTATTCACAAGCTTCTGGATCAGAAGGCTCTCTGCAATTGTCTCACTGACAGTCATTCTCGGATTCAGCGATGCAAACGGATCCTGGAAGATGATCTGCATCTCCTGTCTCTTTGCCTTCATCTGCTTCGGCTTGTACTCTGTTATATCCTCACCTTCGAAGAAGATTCTGCCGGATGTCGGCTCATGCAGCTTGAGGATCGTCCTTCCAAGCGTGGACTTTCCGCAGCCCGATTCACCTACAACACCAAGAGTCTTTCCCTTATCAAGAGAGAATGAGACATCATCTACTGCATGGAGAATCCCATGCGGCGTAGCAAAATACTTCTTAAGGTTCTCTACTCTTACAATCTCGCTCATTTAATGTCCCCCTCTGCACGGAAG
>CAKQTF010000057.1 GCA_934276695.1 uncultured Spirochaetales bacterium | reverse complement strand
CGATATAACAGCCCCATAGTCATTGGCCTGCTTTCATCATTATCAATCCTTACATATTCCTTAAGCTTTTTATAATCAGCTATGAATGAATCCAATTGATTCAATGAAAAAACGGATCCCAAATATGAAATTGCATTCTTACCATCAAACTCTTTTGCCTGATTATCCAATGCTTCATTTGCTCTTGTATTTGCAAGAGCAAAAGGCTCTTTTGGTTTTGCTATAATTACACCTGCAGAGAAATGGAGCTCTTCATTATGACAGCAGAAGCTACTGAAATCATTCTTTATCTTATTAACAAGCTCCAGAGCTTGATTCCATGGTGCAATTACAAATAAGTCATCGCCACCTGAGAGAACGGTATATACATAAGGATACTCTTTTTCCAATAGGACATTTATGTAAGTATTAAAGAAATAATGCAGAGAACGGGAAAAAGTCGTAAACCTCGATATTGAGTAGCTGTTCTCTGGAAGTCCTTTTGATACGAGTTTTCCTAAGCTATCAACATCAATCTTGATATATGCAATAAACGGTTTACCTATATTGTTTTCTGATACAGCTGTCCTTGCAATTTTCGTAAAATCACAGTCAGGAGTATAGTTATTCAGTCTCCATACAGGATATCTGCTATCACTATCTCCTAATGCCCAGATAGTATCGCAGGAATCAAAGTGATTTTCTGAAGAACATATTCTAAGATACATTCCTGGCAGAATTTGGTAGTCTCCATCAATGTATGAAATTGAAAAGAATTCTCCATGAGGTATCGCAGCACCTAAGCTGAGTTCACTGCTGCATATTTCACATAATGAACCAGGATCACATCCATGTTTGCCACAAGCCTCACACAATGATTTTCTGTCATCTGAAGGCATAGTAGCACATAGCCCACCAGTAATTATATACCGGAATTTTCTTTGCTTATTTATTGCGAGCTGTTTAGAAATCCTATTATTGAAGCTAATGTATCTCCCTTTCCCAAATTCTTTAACATCAACATTCTTTTCGAAATATGAACAGAATGATAACGTTCCATAGTATTTCTGAAAAAGAAAATGCTCACATTCTTTCTGTATTTCATTCAGCTGACTCTCTATTCCTTCTGAATTAGGAAGAAGCAGTGTCATTCCTCCTCCTGCATCACGTATATCAACAAAAGGAATGATACCAATACGATCACATATCATCTTTTTCATGGAAGCAGAAAAAGCAGCTACAATGAATGACCTTCCCCTGAATATTTTGGCAGCATTTGCAAAAGATGCATACTTACTTTGAAATATAAACGACTGTATCCCTGATACATTGAATGCATATATGCTGATTTTATCGCCACAATCATCATTGTTCAGCATTGCTATAGCAATTGCCATAGTAGTTACAGAATGATCATAAAGCGAAATATCATTCAGATAGTCATTTGTTGCTGACGGAATGCACCATGTAAATTCATAAAGAATATCCTTAATTTTTGAGAGGAGGTTCTCATAATCACTGATTTTTACAATTGCTTTTTCAAGTTTTGATTTGAATTGTATGTAAAGACATCGATACTCCTCTGGAGATACATTCTCTTTCAATAATGGAAACATTGCATTTTTATCTGTTATTGGTTTTAGACTGTAAGAATAGGATCCTTTACTTAATAGACGGTCTTTTTCTGCTGAGATATCAAAAGATGAGAAAATCGATCTCAGTGGAGCTGTTAGATAAGCACCCTTCTTATATTCTTCACCAACTCTATCATTTTTAGCTGAATACTTATCAGCTATGGCAATGATTTCTTCGTAAATACTGCCTGGTCTATGGTGTGAAGCTGCGAGTTTTGCAATCTCTTCAAAATTAATCGAATACAGGAAATCATTATCTGATTTTTCTATAATCGGAATAAGATCCTCTTTAAAGAAATCATATGTCCACAATGCATGCCGATGAGTAGACCTGCCATCTATTGCACTGGGGAGCAGAATACCTTCCAATTTCAGCGTATCTCTAGAAAGCATACTTTCATCTCCGCCATATGCCCTCTGCTTGAATTTACCTATATCATGAAGCAATGCAGCAATAGCTTCGTAATACTGCCTTATCTTATCTTTACACATCGTAAACCACCTTTATCTTTCCTAGTCCAAAACTTATATTCTTACCAACATGGAATAATTCCATAGCATTTATATACTGGACTATCGATTCAGGCACCTCAGCCTGCATTTCAATCAGTCCTATTACACCTCCGAGTTTCATTACTGTCTTCTGGCGTCCAGAGTAGTAAGACTGCTCAACCCATCTTTGATTCTTTGCTTCATTTCTTATGCTAGCCTCAAAATCAGCAGATGGTAAAAATTTTTCTTCTGAAAACAATTCCATTAAAATCTGCATCCTTTTGTTGATGCTTTTCAGTAAATCATCAAATTGTATTTCAGATATATAATGCCCTTCTTTTTTTATACGACACGGTGTCTCAAGGATGATAGATGAAACATATCTATTCGAGATATTTTCTACAGGCCAATTAAGACACTTTTCTTCTATCTGATTAAACTCAAACAAATCATCACCTGCTATTATACCGCAAATTGTGTAGCAAGCACGGTTTCTACCTACACCATTCGTTCCTGCGTTTTCTAAAGCTATGTTAATATATGGGATATAATTTATTGCTCTACCTATAAATAATACTTCTATAACAGCAGTCCTATCATCAATATGATTAACTTCCATGACAAATGGATGTGCTCCTTTATTTCTTCCCTCTAATGAAGTCAAATCTTTATCGATGTTAGTCTCAAAGAACACAGAATATACACAACTGCTTTTAACCATACAGTCTGCACAGCTTTTCTGCTGATGCAGAATGCATGTAAGACGGCGAAGCGATGAACCCAATATGCTACGAAACACAAAAGATGGAGGATTTCCCCATATTGGAGTTTCTTTAAATTGCAAAGTGTATGTGAGTTTAATGTATTTCAAAAGAATCCCCTTTAATTTGATTTTACCATCTAAAAGTCATTAGAGTATAAATTTTTCTCGTAATATCAATGCAAATACACATATTATCTATAGCCCCAAAAAAATAAACTAAGAATCTCACTGACAAGAGCTGAGATAGACCATGACAATTACACTTTTCTAGGGGAACCTTGAGATTGTTCTACATACTGTTTACTTATATAATAGCAGCAGGAGATTTTTCATGAACCTAACTGTCTTATCAGTCGGAGGATCCATAATCGCACCGGACAAAGTGGATTATGCATTCCTAAGCGCTTTCAGAAATGCAATTAAGGACTATCTTGAAGAAGATAAAGAGAGAAAGCTCATCTTCGTCACCGGAGGCGGAGCACCTGCCAGGATATACCAGGAAGCATACAGGAATGTATGCGCCAATGCGGATTCATCTCTGCAGGACTGGCTTGGGATAAAAGCAACACATCTCAATGGCACGCTTCTCAGAGCAATCTTCTCTGACTACACAGAGGATGAGCTTGTAACAGATCCTACAGCAGATATACCTTTTTCAGGGCGTATTCTTGTTGCTGCAGGATGGAAGCCAGGCTTCTCTACAGATACAGATGCTGTATATCTTGCAGAGAAATTCGGGGGGAAGCTTGTAGTGAACCTCTCGAACATTGCAAAGGTTTATACGGACGATCCAAGAAAGAATCCAGACGCAAAGCCTATCGATAAAATCTCATGGAAAGAATTCAGGGCAATGGTCGGAGATGAATGGGTACCAGGAAAGAACACCCCATTTGATCCAATTGCATCGAAGATTGCAGAGAAAGATGGAATGAAGGTTATCTGTGCTGATGGCAGGAATATAGAGAACCTCATACACATACTTAATGGTGATGAGTTCTTTGGAACAATCATCGGATAATATAGAATCCAGGCTGTTGCCTTTGTATTGTTTTACGCTATGCAGGCAGCAGCCTTTTTATTCATTTTCAGTTATCTGCTATCTGCAGGAGCAGCTTTCCTGATAATATTTTCAGAGAGTCCAAGGCTTCGGAGATTTGCAATAACCTCAGCAATGCCTTCATTTCTGCCAATAGCAATGCCTTCTGCTTTACCCTCGGTTTTTCCAATCTCAATCCCCTCATCCCTGCTTGCAGCCAGCAGATCCTCAAGTGTGTATTTCATGCCATTCTCCTTTGCGCTCCTGATTGTCTCACTGTAGAGCTCTAAATCCGTATCCTCGGGCCTTGTTGCCTTCATGGCCCTCATCAGGTCGCCGATTATATCTCCTCTCTCCATATAGTCGCCATTCACCCTTATGACATTCATGCTGTCATCATAGACTATATCCGTATTCTCAATATAACAGCCTTTCACATAAATCGGGAGATTATTTCCGCTTTTCCTGTATGGATCATGCCTGTGCAGGATGATTAGGTATACAGGCATCATGCTCTCATAATCGGTTCCCTTGGACTCCTGGATCCTGAGTCTCGCCGAGTAGAAGGCCTCTCTTTTATGCCCGAAGCCTGAAGCCTCATTCTGTACCTCAACTGCCATCCTCCTGCCATCGGATGTCTCAGCATAGCAGTCGAGGACAATTTCCTTTGCATCCTCAGAGAGCATCCTCTTCTGAATCTCTGTTCTCTCTATTCTTGACACCGGGATTCCGGCCTTTGTGAATACGCGCCGCACTATGTCATCTATGATCTCGGGCCTTGTGTAGGCGGCAGAGGCGAACATCATGTCATCAAACAGGCATTTCTGTTCCTTCTCAATCTCACTGAGCATTTCCGTGCTCTTCGGATATTTACCAGGCATATGAATATGTCCTCCTGAATTATATATCGCAGGAACTATGGAATTATGCTGGTTCATTGATTTTCTGATGCCTGAAATGCGTTTTATATAGACACAAGAATCATATCAGAGAGATCAGTCAGACATTCTCACGTTTTCTCTTCAGCTCCAGAAAATATGTATTCGGGTCTGCAAATGATGCGGGGAATGGCACATCTTCATGGAAATCAGGGATCCATAGGATATCATCATCCCCCTTCTCCTGCATGAAGCCATCATCAATCCCGAGCTCTTCAAGCATATCAACAAGCTCATCATATTCCCCATCGCTTATTCCAAGGAACCCTGGATCATCTTTCGGCGGGACAAACTGCACCATGAGCGAAAGCACGAAGCTATCCTTATAGCGCTCTGCAAACAGCCTGAGGAAGTCCTTTGTCGCATTGAGAGTCCCAGGAAACACAAGATGCCTTAAGAGCGTGCCATTAAGATTATCAAGATCGGTAACCGGATGATGCTCCTTTATGTAATCCATTACTGGAATGATATTATCTGCATAGGAGGATCTTCCGCAGAATACAGATGAGACTTTTCTCTTGATTGACTTGCAGTCCAAGAGATACAGATCAACATATTCATCAATCAGCTGAAGTCCCTCAATACTCTCATAACCTGAACTGTTCCATACCATTGGAATAGTCAATCCTTTTGACCTTGCAATTGAGAGAGCCTCTATTATTGATGGAATAAAATGCGTTCCTGTCACAAGATTCAGAGTCGCGGCCTTCATCTCCTGGAGCGCAAGCATGATCTCAGAAAGCTCCCCGGCAGATACCTCTATACCATAATCCTCACCATCTGATCCTGATATCTGTATGTTCTGGCAGTATCTGCAGTGCAGCGGGCATCCAGTGAAGAATATCATTCCAGAGCCATGCTCACCTGTGACAGGGGGCTCCTCTCCACGATGAAGTCCCGACCATGCAATCCTGACCTTATCGCTCTGGCGGCATATGCCCTTTCTCTCATATCTGTTGACACGGCACCTGTTTGGACAGAGCACGCACTCTGCATATTCTTTATTGACCATACCAGAACAATCTAACATATTATAGAGGTATGAGAAAATGGAGATTCTTCTCTAAAGAGAAGGAAAAGGAAATCAGATATATCCTCTCTATAGACGGAGGCGGGATGAGAGGGCTCATCCCTGCCCACATCATAGGGAAACTGGCAGCAGAGCTTAAGGATAAGGGAGACAGCCGTCCTCTGTATTCTCATTTTGACCTGATCGCAGGAACTTCCACAGGAGCACTGATCGCACTTGGCCTGACAACACCAGGAGAGCGTCTGGGTGGAGTCGCTCTTGATAATGAGCCTCCATACAATGTCTCATACAGCAGCAGGCATGGGATCTTCAGGAGAATATCAACAACTGATCTCGGCATCCTGAGAAGAGGGGCTGATCCCGAAGAGATTGAGAGGATCTACAGGGATAGAGGCCAAGAGATATTCCAGCCCAAATCATCATTCAGGACAATCTTCGGCCCAGTATTCGGCGAGAAGTACAGCACAGCATGCTATGAGGAATACCTTATAAAGACATTCGGAGATGCTGAGATGTCTGAGCTATATGCGCCGACTATTGCCATAAGCTTCAACACGCAGAAATCTGAGCCATATGTCTTCTCCTCATACAGCGATGATGGATTCCTTGTAAGAGAAGCAGCAAGGGCATCATCTGCAGCACCGCTTTACTTTGCTCCTGCAAAGTTCATCTGCAGGAAGACCGGAGACGAGATGTGCCTTGTTGACGGAGGGATCGGAGCGAATAACCCGGCACTGATCGCATATTCAGAGGCTAGGAAGCTGTATCCAGATGCGGATGAGTTCAGGATACTCTCATTATCTACATGCTCTCCTAAATTCAGCTATGA
>CAKQTF010000056.1 GCA_934276695.1 uncultured Spirochaetales bacterium | reverse complement strand
GGCTGTCCCTACTGACCTCAGCACTGTCCAGATGTATTCCATCAAGCCCTATCTCATTGTTTATCACAACTAGGCTATCAAGCGTCTCGATTCCATATTCATCTTCTGTATAGTAGCCGGCAAGCGTCTTGCCCTCCGGTATATAGTCAGGCTGTACCATTGTCCCATCATCACTGAACACAGAGCTTGGATTTCTCTTATATGCAGCATTTACTTCCTTGGTAAGAGCGCTGTCGACAAGCTGGAATGTAAGGGAGCCACTGCCTCTGAGGAAGGAGTTCACTCTCTCAGGATCAGCCTCTCCAGGGATCTCTATGAGGATCTGATCGCTTCCCTGAAGCCTTATATCAGGCTCAGAAACGCCGAACTGGTCTATCCTCGATGTGAGTATCTCTATATCCTCAGAAAGAAGCCCTGACAGTTCGGAAGCAGATGGGCTGTATCCGTTCTTCTCCTCAAAGCCGGCAGTATCAGCCTCAAGAAGGACCGACATGCCGCCTCTGAGATCAAGTCCAAGCTGAAGCACTCTCGAGGAGAGGCTCTTGACGCTCATGAGCTCATCCCTGTATACAGCCTCAGCAGCCTTAAAGCATGAGCTCTCACTATCGAATGATGTCAGAAGCGCTCTTACTGTCCATTCCTTCGGATTCTGCTTTCCAGACTTCTTCAGCGCAGCCTTAGCTGCCGGAATCAGAGCCCTGAACTTCTCAGGGACAGCAGAATCAGGAGATGAGGCAAAAAGTGCCTTGAGCTCCCTGACATCCCTCGATGCCTGGCCTCTTGAGTATTCACGGATCTGCAGGTTAGTCCCTGCAGCGAGCTCCTTCATGCCTGAATCGACAAAGCAATACCATCGGATCGTAGGATAAAGCAGCATCCCTGCAACCACTATAACAAGCAAGACCAGCATTATGCGTCCTGTTTTTTTCAAAGCAATCCTCCCATAAGGAAAAAACGGGCAAGATCTCTCCTGCCCTTCAAAAGCCATAAAACACTAGAAAGTGCCTTAGTTTTATTTTGTCTCTTCAGTAGTCCCTGCAGCAGCCTCAGGCTTTGCCTCTTCAGCAGCCTGCTCCTGCTTTGGCTCATCAGCCTTTTCCTTCTTTGGAGCACTCTTTGCTGCATCCTTGTTTGTCACTGTCGAGATTGCGCTCTTTGAGAATTCAATCCTTGCACTGTCATCGACTTTGATGACGACAGTAGACTCCTTGACTGTGACAACTGTGCCATGTATGCCGCCGATAGTCACAACCTTATCGCCCTTCTTGATTGAATCAAGCATTGCCTTTGCTTCTTTGTCTCTCTTTTTCTGTGGTCTGATGATCAGGAAATAGAAAATAAGAATAATCAATACGAATGTCACCAGTGTTGTGACCATAGAACCTGAAGTAGAAGCAGATGGATCTGCAGCCATTAAAGCAAGTAATGCGTTCATTTCATACCTCTTTTTTGTCGATAATAAGAAAACTACCATCTATCGGACCATAGGTCAAGGATATAGGCAGCCACCATGCATGAAAAATCCCCACTTCAGCGAAGTGAGGATCTTCGGTATAAGAGCTTATTACATCATGCCCATGCCAGCTGGGTTAGCTGCTGGAGCCGGAGCCTCTGGAGCTGGGATATCTGTGACAGCGCATTCTGTTGTGAGGATCAGAGCTGCAATTGATGCTGCATTCTGAAGAGCAGAGCGTGTGACCTTAACAGGATCTATGATTCCGCCTTCAACCATGTTGACCCATGTCATTGCATTAGCATCAAATCCGATTCCGTTCTTCTCATTCTTGCATCTGTCAGCAATGATAGAGCCATCAACACCAGCATTCTCTGCAATCTGCCTGATAGGCTCCTCAAGAGCACGCTTGACAATCCTGTATCCGACCTTCTCCTCTTCTGTAAGGGAAGAGAGATCCTTCTTATCAAGCTCCTTGATTGCCTGTACAAGAGCAACACCGCCACCAGGGATAACACCTTCCTCAATAGCAGCACGTGTAGCAGAAAGTGCATCCTCTACTCTGTGCTTCTTCTCTTTCAGCTCAACTTCTGTTGCTGCTCCGACATTGACAACTGCAACACCGCCAGCAAGCTTTGCGAGCCTTTCCTGGAGCTTCTCTCTGTCATAGTCAGATGTGCAGTCTGCAATCTGGACCTTGATCTGAGCGATTCTGTTCTTGATGTCATCATTGGATCCTGCGCCGTTGATGATTGTTGTGTTCTCCTTATCAACTGTGACTCTCTTAGCTCTTCCAAGCATTGAGATATCTGCATTCTCAAGCTTCATTCCAAGCTCTTCTGTGATCACCTGGCCACCTGTGAGAACTGCAATATCCTCAAGCATAGCCTTTCTTCTGTCACCAAAGCCTGGAGCCTTGACAGCAACAACATTAAGAGTGCCTCTGACAGCATTGAGAACGAGAGTTGCAAGAGCCTCGCCATCAACATCCTCTGCAATCATGAGGAGAGGCTTGCCTGACTGTGCAATCTTCTCAAGAAGAGGAAGAAGATCCTTCATGTTTGAAATCTTCTTGTCATAGATAAGGATATACGGATTATCGAGAACTGCATTCATTGTGTCTCTGTTATTGCAGAAATATGCAGAGAGATAACCTCTGTCAAACTGCATTCCCTCAACGAAATCAACTGTTGTCTCGATTGTCTTTGACTCCTCTACTGTGATTACGCCGTCCTTGCCGACCTTATCCATTGCATTTGCAATCTCATCACCGATAGTCCTGTCATTGTTTGCGGAAATGGAAGCAACCTGTGCAATCTCTTCCTTGTCCTGGATCATCTTTGCTTCTTTCTTGATCACCTCAACAGTATCCTGGACAGCCTTATCGATACCTCTTCTGATTCCCATCGGATTGACACCTGCAGCAACGCTCTTCATGCCTTCCTTTGTGATAGACCATGCAAGAACTGTAGCTGTTGTTGTTCCATCGCCAGCAACATCATTTGTCTTTGCTGCAACTTCCTTAAGAAGCTGAGCACCCATATTCTCAAACGGATCTTCCAGCTCAATCTCACGTGCAACAGAAACACCATCCTTTGTCACTGTCGGTGCACCATACTTCTTATCGAGAAGAACGAGACGGCCCTTTGGTCCAAGAGTAGTCATAACTGCCTTAGAAATCTTTTCCACACCATTCACGAGGGACTTTCTTGCTTCCTCGTTAAACTGAAGCTGTTTTGCCATTTTATATTCTCCTAAAACATAATCTGTTATCAGTTTTCACTGCACTAGTAAAAATATCCAAAGAAACCAGAAACGGCAAGTGTTAACTGATAATATATGCAAACACAGCGCCGATTGTCCCTGAAAACAGCCCTGAGATCATATTAACCATATCGTTGTCAATGAAGGGAATCCCCCTTGCCCTCTCATTCTCCCTGCCTTCACTGTCATACCTATGCTCAGTCAGGCATCCAGAAGAATCCCTGTAATGGACCTGGACGGACGCACCGAGCAGTGAATCAAGAAGCGCACCGATGACCCCGGATGAGGCAATCAGCGCAAAGACCGGCAATGAAAGATAATAAGTGCCTATGAAAAGAGTGGAAATAAGCATTGCCCCTACGGCGGATCCTGCTATGCCAAGGAGAGTGACCCCGCCGGATAATCCTTTTGGGACCTTAGTGAATGTCAGGATCGAGACAGGATCCTTATGGCTCAGGAATCCGATATCGCCTGCGAATGTATCTGCTTCAGCCTCTGCAAGCGAGCATGCAAATGCAATCAGGAATGCATCGTGGTGCTGAGTCATGAACGACAGCAGCAGTGCAATGAATGCAGGAAGCCCATTCGCAAGGACCTGGAAGCAGTCCCGCTCATTGCCTTTCGCTTCTATTTCATTCCTGCCTCCGATCGCCTTACCTAGAAGCGATGAGGAGATAAAGAAGAAAAGCAGCATGAAGAATGCGGAAAACCCGCCGATAAGCAGGATGGAAAGCCCCATCACAGCAGCTGTCACTGTCCCGCTTACAGACAGCAGATGCTTCCGCCTTGCAAGAAACGCCATTCCTGCGATGATAGCTACATAAATAAGAAGCCTCTCCCAGAGCGCTATTCCAGAAATGGCATTATCAATGAACCCTGTTATAGAGAGCATATGACCTCCGAAAGCAATGATACTATAATCGGAACAGATAGATTATCAAGTCCCAGAGGTGTGACATTCTCCATCAGAGCTGCGACGAAAGCCACAGAGGCTGCATAATACCATTCCATATCAGTGAATATAACAATGATGACAGCAGAGGCGGCAAACATCACAGCAGTCCCCTCAATGCTTTTCTTATATTTCCCATATACAAGATAGCTATTGCGTCCGAATCTGGAGCCAGCAAGAGCAGCAAGGCCGTCCCCCCATCCCATCACAAGCACTCCAGCAATCACAGAAGATGGAGAGAGTACTCCGGCTATCTCAAGCAGCACGAGGATGAATATCGACAGGGGATAGTACATGAGTCCATTTCCCCTTTCCCTGTCATCCATTCCAAGAAGATAGCTGAACCTAGACCTTGAGAACAGGCCATTTATTATTGTAAAGAGAAAAGGCCCGATCAGCTTAGCCCAAGGAGATGACAGCCTGTATTCGACTATGAATATCCAGAGAGAAGTCAGTATATGTATGAACTTACGGACACCTTCTGCCCTTACATGGAGGCAGCGGTAGAGTATCAGTCCTATGAGGACAAGGATGCCGATATAAAGAAACGATATTGCAAGATAAATAAGATCAGAGGTCAAAGCGACCCCGGCATCTCATGCCCAGAATCGGATAAACAATCCTGCCATACCATCGTCTTCCCTTTTTCCGGAACTCTTCAGCAAAGTCCCTGTATAATGAATAGTAGCTCCTGAGCTCCTCTTCAAATCCATCGAGGACGGAATCCTCATATCCAGAGATGCTGGATGTCAGTAGCTCATCAAGCCGGAAGCGCTCAGAGAGGGAGCATGCTCCGATCACCTCATCACAGAGAGAAGCAGCCCTGCTGTCAGCACTGTAATTATCCTTTATATATACAGCCCTGCGCTCAGAGCGCTTCCGGTAGATATCAGCATATCCATCAATCCTCATCTGCCATCTCAGAGCCCAGGACACAGAGACTGAGAGGAAAATAAGCAGCAGAATGGAAATTGATAGCACTGCAATGAAACCGGCCATACCCAGAGTCTATGACAATATCCAGAAGCTTTCCAGACTTATCAGGATCCCAGGCATCTTCTTTTTATTGCTTTATGCATTAATTTTTTATATTCTGTATATAGATTGCATAAAAATGCAAAAGGACTGCAGTAATGAAAGAAAGACACAACCGATTATCCATAGTGAAGGAGCTGATCAAGAACAACAGGATTGACAATCAGGACACGCTTCTTGAGATGCTGAAGAAAGAGGGATTCAATGTCACGCAGGCAACGCTCTCAAGAGATCTTAAGATGCTCAAGGTAGGAAAGATCTCTGATGGATGGTCAGGATACTACTATGCGCTTCCTGAGAATGACCTAGTAAGCGAATCTGAAAAAAGTTACATACAGGATGTAAGAAGAGGTATCATATCTATTGAATTCTCCGGGAACTTCGGAGTAATCAAGACAAGGCCAGGACACGCAAACAGCGTCGGCTTTGCCCTTGATGTACTGGCGCTTCCTGAGATTCTCGGCTCCGTTGCAGGAGACGATACAATATTCATCATCCTTAGGGAAGGAATGAGCAAGGAGGATCTTCTGGACTCTTTCAATTCAAGGATTCCAGAGATAAATGACTGATGGACTACATTAATCTAGACAAAGCAGAATCATTCAGGTCTCTGAATGGGCCTGTAAAGAGCATAAGGGATCTGCTCTCAGCTGACAGAATCGGGGAATGCAATATAGCACTCGGAGGCGGACTGAGCTACAACTGGGCAGCAATGCCTATCGGAGATGAAGAGCTCGGAAAGCTGCAGGCATTATCTGACGAGATGGATCTCATCGGGAAATACAGGGCTGTGCTATCAGGCGAGATGATGAATCCAGGTGAGAAGCGCCTTGTCCTGCATCACCTTACAAGAGGGAATGTGCTCGGAGAGAAGATCATTGCTGACGGCGAGGATAAGGATCTGTTCTATCAGGGAGAACTGGCTAAGATAAGGGAATTCTCAGACAGAGTCAGAAGCGGGCAGATCAAAGGCTCCACAGGAAAGGAATTCACATCTGTCTGCCAGATCGGAATCGGCGGTTCAGATCTCGGACCAAGAGCACTGTACCTTGCGCTCAGGGGATGGGCAAAAGGAAGAGGAGTGAAGATGCTCAGCGGGCATTTCATCTCCAATGTCGATCCTGATGATGCTGCGGATGTCATCTCATCCCTTGATTTAGAGAGAACGCTGTTCATCCTTGTATCGAAGAGCGGAACAACACAGGAGACACTGACAAACAGGGATCTGGTGCTTGAAACACTGAGAAAAGCCCCGATAGAGGGATTTGATGCAGGAAAGCACATGGTTGCCGTTACAAGCAAGACAAGTCCTCTTGCATCTGATGATGGAATGCTTAAGTCATTCTTCATTGATGACTATATCGGCGGAAGATATTCCTCAACAAGTGCAGTCGGAGCAGTCGTGCTCTCCCTCGCCTTCGGCTTTGATGCATTCAGAAGCCTACTTGATGGCGCGCATCAGGAAGATGTGCTCTCTCTGGATCCGGATGCAAGGAAGAATGGAGCCCTCATGGATGCG
>CAKQTF010000055.1 GCA_934276695.1 uncultured Spirochaetales bacterium | reverse complement strand
TTGTTATCTCATGCAATTCAAAGAGGGAAACATGAGTATTATCATCTGATCTCAAATGCTGATTTTCCCACTAAGTCACAAGATGAGATACTTGCTTTTTTTGATAATAATCGAGGTAAGGAATTTGTTTCTTTCCGTTTTCCGAAGAATCTATGGCCATTCAATAAAAAGCCATATACAACTGAGCATAAATACTATCATTTCATGACAAGATCATTAAGAACTGGAAATTTCTTTGTAGATAAAACATCCTATGCAATTGAGTATTTTCTGGTTTTCCTTCAGTTCATATTCCGTGTAGACAGAATCCATGGACAGTATATTCCATGTAAAGGATCAAATTGGTGGAGTATAACAGAGGATTTAGCAGAATATGTGCTCAGTAGAAAGAATTGGATTGAAGAGAATTTTAAGCATACTCGTTCAAGTGATGAGATCTTTGTTTCCATATTAGTCTACAACTCTGAATTCAACAATCGAAGGTATGAGATATCATATGATTGTTCCAACACAGCTAATCAAAGACTGATAGACTGGAATAGAGGATTTCCGTATCTGTTCCAGGTGGAAGATTATGAAGAAATCATATCCTCAGGTCTTCCATTTGTACGTAAAACTGATATGAATAAGGACAATGGATTAGTAAAGAAGCTTTATAATCATATCCTTGATTCTAGAATATCAGATTGATTTCTTTTTTCTATGATTGCACCAGACTATGGCAGGGATGCATAATGCCCATCTTTCAAATGGAGCGGCTCCTGTCAATTCGTAAAGATATGCAGACTCAAAAGAATTCTGTACTATTGTTGCGAATATCATTCCAAAAGCCAATGGCATAAGGATTTTCTCTGAACTTGATAAGTCCCTGCTTAACAGTAGCCTGATGGAGTATACAATGATAGATAAAAGGGCTCCAATAAATAGAATAAAACTTATGATGCCTTTTGCTGTAAGTATTTCTATGAAAGTATTATGTGGCCCGAATCTTCCTGTTGTATTTAGAATATCTGTTTTTGATAACCCAAGAAAAAATTTGTGTTTTGCAAGATAATCATTAATTGTTATCTTTTGTAATTCAGTCCTACCAGTTGCAGTTTCAATATTCTGAACCCTGATTATCTTATAGAGTAGATAATCTTTAATGTTGTCATTTGATATTGCTAGTGTTAATACAATTGCTAAACATATAAAGCATACAATAATGAATGTTAATAATCTTTTATTTGTAGCATTCATTGTAATTCCATTGCATGAAAAGTAATAAATTAGAAATGCGACCAAAAAAGTCGCTGTTGCGACTATTGGTGAACGGCTAGATGCCAATATCAGAAAAAGAGAATTCAATACAATATTGATAATTGATACTATAATGTCAGTTTTTTTTGAGGAGAATAAAAAGACAAAAAAGGATGAGATAATTGCTGTGCTGCAGATCATTCCAGTCTGATTTGGATGATGGGCAAAACCTTTTAATCGGTATTCGTCATATGCAGAGATGTCGCTGAATACAAATGGCTTACCTAAAATCCTTAAATCGTTTAGAGCAGGAAATTGAGCCATAATAGGTTTTATTGATAGCGAAATAATAACAATAAAGAGAGTCGTATACGTTAAAACACGTGTCACGGTTAGTGCTTCTTTTAATAAATCATCTGAGGATGTCTGCTGTAATCCAATTATAAAAAAAGAAATATTAATCAGCGCAGCAAGCCCATATATCATGAATTCACCATGAACAAATAATAGAATGCTAGTCCAGATTTCTGTGCTTAATAATAAATATGCTGCTATATTGAAAACATGAGGCTGCAGATTCCATGTTTTTAGTATTGTAATAAAGCCTAAAACTAAGACAGTTAAATATAAAATAAAACGTATCCAATCATGAAACGGTTGACACAATAATAATTCCATAAAGGCAATTGAATATGAAAAAAATATCGTTTTATAGCATGGAGTATTCTGAGTTTCGTTTAGATTACGCATAGCTGCCATATTATACATCAAAAGAGTGGATGTATATATGGCAATTGGCAAAATGAATTATTAGCTACCTGTTTTGTATGTAATCTTATCTTAATTTATTTTTTCGCAGTTTACATCTGACTTTATCGCACAGAATCAGCACTGGAGGCAAAGCAAGAAGGGTAGCAAGCATCGCAGCAGTAAGAGCGACACACATCATGATGCCGAAGTATTTGATTGGTCTGAATGATGCGAACAGCAGCATGAGCAGACCTGCATCGATGCTGACAGTAGTCAGGATGATCGGCCTTCCTGTTTCCCTGATATTTATTCTGATTACATCTTCAACTGGTGATTCCGGAAGCTCTTTCCTCTTCATTCTGTAGCGAAGGATGAAATGGATTGCATCATCAACGCCTGCACCTATTGCAATAGATGAGAAGCCGATTGTGACAATGTCAAAAGGAATGCCTGCAATCCACATGAATATATAGTTGATCATGACTCCTATTCCTACTGGAACAAGGGCTGTGAGGCCATATCCTGCAGAGAGGAAAGCTATTGAAGCAACGATGAATATGAGTATGAATGACAGCGCAGTGGATGCTTCCTGGTCATGCATGATGATATCAATAGAGCGCACGCTATCTGATGCAGAGCACCAGATCTTGCTTTCTGTTCCTGCAGGAAGCATATAGCGGTAATAATCAAGAGTCTTCTCGAGTCTTTTTGCGCTTGCTGTGGATTGCAGGTCTCCGTTTACAGAATCATAGTTTCTGATTGAGAGAGTTATCTCATTTCCATCAGGGCTGATCAGCATATCGAGAACATCTGTTCCTATGTTATTCCCGATCTGTGAAAGAGTCCTTGAGAGAAGATTGATCAGTCCATTGTTTTCCGGAATTCCAGAGGTCCCGTTATATACTTCATTGAGGAAGCTTACATACTGGCTGAATGACAGGATCTTAACAGCATCCGGGCATGCAGCAAGCACTGCGCACTCAAATGCATATACATCTTTGAGATTCTCATTGTTCAGGAAGAACTTAGTGCTGCCTTCGGGTGCTTTTATAGTGAAATAGTATGGATCAGTTCCTCCGAGTGTCCTTGCAAAATGCAGTGAATCGATGACAATTGGATCATCTTCAGGGAAATATGACATATAATTTGAGTCAAAATCCACTCTGTCCTTTGCAATCATGAAGAAACCGAAGATCACCGCAATGATGATCAGGAATACCACCCAGTACTTCACAACAGTGTTGGCAATGCGGTTTACACACCTGGTCAGTATTCCTTTCTCCAGATTCTTCAGTGATTTCTTCTTTGGCGGGTTTGTCTTTGAAAGCACAGCTGGAAGGTATGTGAATGCAAGCAGTCCGCAGAAGCTTACACCTATTGCGATTGTGATTCCGAAATCCTTGAATATCTTTGTCTTGCAGATCAGGAATGATAAGAAGCCTAGAATCGTCGTCAGCATTGCAAAGAATATAGTTTTTGATATCTTTGCAAAATGGACAGGAAGATCCTCTTTCCTTCCTTCTCTCATGGTTTCATAGTATTCGCTTACCATGTGAATAGAGTAGGAAGACCCAAGCGTTAGCACTAAGCATGGAGTGAGTATAGTCACTATTGTAAGATCATAGCCTGCCATTGCCATTGTACCTAATGTCCATATGATTCCCATAAGGGAGAGAGATGCAGGAATCAGCATCGCCCTTATTGAATGGAAAGACAGATAATAGACAATCAGGATTACAGCAAAGCATAATGCAACAAGGAGAATAAGATCCCTGTTTATGTATTTCATGACGGCATTGTTGATCATACCTCCGCCATTAAGAGCCACACGTCCATACTGGCGAAGAGGATTGACTATTGAATCAAGTTCTCTAAGGGATGTCTCATTGATTCCTCTTGCACTGTAATAAAGCATGATAGTCGATCCATCTTCAGTATATAGATAGTTCTTTGCTACTGAATCATTAAGGAGCCTTTCCTTAAATATCTCGACGTCTGCATCGGTCCAGGTCTCTCCGTCTTTCACTGGAGCAATAGGTACGATTGAGAGCCTTGTGCCATGTTTTTCCACTGTAACATAGTCAAATGGGGATAAGCACGGCCCAATCTCCCATCTTGATGCGAGTTTGCTTCTTACAGAGTATATTGTATTGAGAACCTCTGTTGTGAACATCTCATCTGATGTGAAGACTATGACATATCCGTCACCATACCATGTCCTATTCGGCTCAATCCACCATGGATTCTCTTCAGACTCTTCTTCCTTTTCCTGATAGCTCTTCTTCAGTTCTGCTAAATCAGTTGCATCGCTTATTCCTGATTTATTCCTATAAGGAACCTCAACAGCTTCTCCTCTATCAGGGGATGGTGCTAGGTCCTTGATTCCTGATAGCTTCAGCTGTGATGTAGGTTTCTCTTCTGGAGTGGAAATGAAAGCAGGAGGCTCTGAATTCGTCATGAATGCAAAGATATTTGTATCCAGCTTTATTTTTGTCATCTGATAGCCAAAGAATACAGTCAAGCAGGCAATTATGATAATGACTGCTGTTGAGTGCTTGATTATAAGCTTCATGAATCCTGCTAATAGGTTCTTCTTGTTCTCACTTCTCATATTAGAGATATTACGTAAAAAATGGTAATAAAGCAAACTCTATACAGCTGAGGCAAAGTAACATAATTTAAGATAATATGCAGCAATACTATCTGATTTATTTCTTCCTGTTTCTGAATGCAAGCTTTAGAGTCGTCAGAACCTGATGGGCTACATGGTCTTTTCTGAATACAATGAATAATAATGAAATTGCTATTATCAGAGTGATTAGAAGATTGCATATGATAAGTAGGATTCCAGATAGCGGGATGAGGCTGGTTATGCTATACGTTATGGCTGAAATCAGAACAGTCAGGAGAAATCGCAGGATAACCGTCACATAATATCCGAATGCTGAACTTGAAAAGCCATTATGGATTATCACAAGGGGCTCAATTACAAGATTAATGCATATATTAGTAAGAATTGTTCCCAGTATTATTCCATTGAATCCCCAGAATTTTCCAAGGATAATTGATACGATAAGATTCGTTAGCCCTTCGAAGATTGGCCTTTTTCTGTCCTCCCAGTAAAGCCCAAGTGAAGTCTTATATGTTAATAGGACTTCTCTTAGACTGCTGATATAGAAATTCATGCAAATCAGGATTATTGATGATAAAGGCATTATCCTATCTGCACCAAAGAATGTTGATACAATAGGATTCAGAATATTCAGAAGAACGATTGTCAGTATGGAATAGATGAAGAATGATCCAAGATTCACGGACTCAAATCCTTTTGACAGTGTTCTCTTTGATTCTGTGACGCCTGCATTTCCAATGCTTGCAACTATGGAACTAGGTAAGAGTGTTGCAATGGATAAGAGCCCAGAAGTAATCATCTGGTAGTTTGAGTATTTTCCAAGGAATGCAGTGCTTACCATTACGCTTATCAGAATTGAATCAGTAGAGGAAACAAGCATCTGCCCTAGTTTTGTGCTGATCAGTCCTTTTGTATTCTTTATTATATGATTTCGTATATCTGGAGCTATCTGTACCTTTTTCTTCTTTTTTAGATAAGGGAATCTCCTTCTTGCAATTATATTCAGTATTATGTTGCGTATTAAATTGGAACTGAATATGCAGATTGAGTAATAGAGAAAGTTCCTAGTGTAATATGCTACAAGCATTTCTGCGATGTAAAGCAGTGTCCACATTATATTTGTGACTAATGTGATGACATACTGCTCCTGGTTTGCGGATAGAAGGATGTTCCTATACGCAATATAAAAAGTTGATACAGTTGAGCATAAAAATAGCATAAAGTAAATTCTTACATTCGCCATTGGTATGTCTGTCACGAGAAGTTTGGGTAAGAATGGGAGCATCAGTATTCCGCCAATAAGGATAAAAGTCCCCATTACTCTGTAAACCTTTCTGAAGAAACGCATGATGGCTATGATCTGGTCTTCATCTTTGTATTCAAGAGGAGAGTACAGTGCATACGCTATTGCTGTCGGGATCCCAAGCTCTATTGTGCATAAGATACTGATAATATTATTGAAAAAGCTATAGAGTCCTAAGTAGTCTTCAATGAAAAAATGGTTGAAGACTGTCCGTTCTGCAAAACTCAGAACTCCCATTAAAATAGATGTAATCAAAGTGACTGTAGCATTCAGTTTTGATTTCTCTATCCTATTCTGAGCTTTTTCTGATATTTCAGCCATGAGATTATTACACTAAATTATTACTTATTAATCAACAGACAATTAATTAGTCAGAATTCTATTTCTATGTTGATCTGTTTAACATATGTAACTCTATTTATACTTTAAAGTTGCTCCAATGAAATGTTCTCCGATTCTTTCTTTTTCAGGAGGTGGTGTCATATAGTCTCCATACTTGATTGTCATCATTTCATAATAATGTATTGGAATTGGCAATGATAGGTTTTAAAAAGGGACATACTTGATTCCATAGAATATTGATCTCGGGTAGTGCTTATAAGATTCCGGTGGAAACGATCCTGCTTCTCTTGTTACTTTTATTTTTTTATCCTTAGGGAAACTTGTTAAGTATTCATTTAATTCTTTTACGATTTCATTTGGTTTCTTATTGAAGTAAATGCTTTTATTCTTATCTTTGCAGAGAATCCAGTTCCATAGTGATGCATATTTTTTTCGTGGAATAAGATACTTGAATGCATTTATCATATAGTGACGATACATTCTTAAGAGATTTTTATTATCTTCCTCTATCGCTTCTTCATTATCATATGAAGCATCATCAAATGGAAAAATATCAACAAAAAGTCCGTATTCAAAA
>CAKQTF010000054.1 GCA_934276695.1 uncultured Spirochaetales bacterium | reverse complement strand
ATCTATGTACTTCGTCAGATCCACTACCCTTAGCCCATTCAGCTCATATACGCATTCATTCATGCTTCTTCTCCTTTTCTCTCATTTATTCAAATCAGGGATCGGAGAGAACAGCGAAGGCCTAAAGCTCTTCAGGAACTCTTCTCTTCCTCCCATTCTTTCCAGGACATCTGCCTGTGCCTTCTTTGCCTCAGCATCCATTTTCTCTGGATCGACTATGCTTCTGAGCTCTGTCTCCATAGCTTTGCAGATCCCTCTATAATCACTGTCCAGCCCTAGATCATTGCATTCATCAGGATCCTCTTCCAGATTGAAGAGCTGTGGAGCTTCTCCTACATAGTAGATATACTTCCACTTCCATTTCCTAAGCATGAAAGCAGATGTATAGAATCCGAACGACAGGTATTCGGAATAAATCCCCCTCTCATAATCCGGCTTTCTCAGTGTCTCAAGGAGAGAAACACCAGGAAGTGACCTATCATAATCATCCTCATCAGCACCTACGCATTCCAGTACCGTTGGATAAACATCCACAATAGATACCGGAGACTTAACAACTCTTCCAGCTTCAATCCCAGGCCCTTTCAAGAGCATTGGGATCCCAGCGCTCCCTTCATAGAGTGTGGATTTGAAGAAGACGCCATGCTCACCCATGGTATCCCCATGATCAGAGAGATATAGGACATAAGTATCATCCTCAAGTCCGGAGTCTCTGAGTGCATCGAGGACTATGCCGATCTGGGCATCAACAAAAGAGCACATGCCATAATAGATGCGTATTGCCTCTTTTCTTACCTCTGCAGGCACATTCTCCTGACAGCAGTATCTGCGGTAATCATCAATCACAGGATGGTGGGGCCAGGCCTTCTCATCGAACTGGATAGGATCAGGAATATCCTCACTCCTATATAAACCTGTGAACTCCTCAGGAGCTGCAAGAGGAAAATGGGGAGATACAAAATCCGCCATCAGGACAAATGGCTCTTTTCTGCTAGGAGCTTCATCTTTAAGAAATGCAGCAGCCCTTCTTGCGACCTCTCTATCAAATCTTATATAGTCAGTCTCTCCGCTCTTTGCTTCATATAAGGCATCCCTGAACTGTGGCCGTGTGATCTCCTTATCCCTTATCTCTCCGTAGACATCACCTACCCCATTCTTTATGTGAAGCGGTATTCTCTGATCAAGAAAGCCTGTCTTAGGGGAATCTGATTTATAATGGAGCTTTCCTATTGTCGTCGTATGGATTCCATATTCCTCAAGTTTTCCGGCCCAGCTTCTGCATTCGCCATCATATGCAAGAGCATTATCGAAATAGCCATGTCTTGATGCGTAGTCTCCGCATGCAAGGGAAGCCCTTGCCGGTGCACATAGCGGGCATGAAGTATAGGCATCCGTAAAAAGAGCGCCCTTTTCTGCAATTGAGTCCAGGTTAGGAGTTCTTACGGCCTTGTTACCATATGCGCCAAGCATGTGCTTATTGTGCTGGTCTGTGAATAATATCAACAGGTTCTTCTTTGCCATATCATGCTCTCCTCTTCTTAGCGTATGACAGTACAGCAGCAATGACTTTATAGACAAAGAGCAGTATTGTGATCACCAGAACCGTGCCAGCAACAGGACGTGTGAAGAAGTTAAGGAATGAGCCATATGAAGACATCATTCCACGCCTGAAATTAAGCTCGATAATCGGTCCGAGAACGAAGCCAAGGACAATCGGAGGAGCTGGGAAATTGTTCCTGCTCAATAGATATCCGACAATTGCGAATACCAGGATTGCCCATACATCAAACACTCTGTTGTTTGTTGCAAAAGCACCTATTGATGCAAGGACCATAATGACTGGAAGAAGAATGTTCTTCTTCACCTTGAGCATCTTCAGGAACACAGGAAGCCCATATATCTGCATTATTATCATAAGAATGTTTGAGACAATCAGAATTGCAAACATCGCATAGATTGTTGAGCTGTACTTATCAAAAAGGAGAGGCCCAGGTGTGATTCCATGCAGCATGAAGGCTGCAAGCAGCATTGCTGTGCCTGCATCTCCCGGGATTCCCATTGTCAGGAGAGGAATAAGTGCTCCGCCAGATACAGCATTATTCGCTGTTTCTGATGCTATGATTCCATCGATACATCCTGTACCGTACTTCTCTGGATGCTTCGAGATCCTTCTGCTTGCAGAATATGCAATGAGGTTGGAGATTGCAGCGCCAAGGCCTGGAAGTATGCCTATTCCGCAACCGATTAAGGCAGAAAGCGTCATATTAGGAAGCTGCTCCCTGAATTCCTTCCAAGATACTCCAAGGCCCTTCGACTTATATGATGCGACTCTCATATCCTTCATATCAGGGGACTGAGCGCATTTCAGAACCTCTGCAACGGCATAGACACCAATCATGAGAGGAAGCAGCTTAAAACCGCCATCAAGAGCAGGAAGGCCGAAAGTGAAGCGTCTGACAGTATCAACAGGTGCCATTCCGACAGTTGCGAAAGCAACTCCGATCAGCGTACTGACAATGCCTTTTGCAAGAGACTTTCCAGAAAGCCCAGAGATAAGGAAAAGAGAAAGGACACCGATTGCGAAATACTCCTCGAAGCTGAACTTTATAGCAACTTTCGCAAGCACTGGAGAGATAAAGAACAGCGCTAGAAGCGAGATCATTCCTCCGATGAATGAATAAAGCGTGCCTATTCTGACAGCCCTACCTCCTTCCCCTCGCAGTGCCATAGGATGCCCATCAAAAGTGGTAGCAACACTTGCAGGTGTTCCTGGTATATTCAGAAGGATGGCTGTGATCAGGCCTCCTGAAATCGATCCGATATATATTCCGAGAAGCAGAGACATTCCATCGACAATCCCCATTCCGTATGTAACAGGAAGGGCAAGTGCTATTCCCATAGAGCTTGTCATTCCTGGTGCAGCACCGAAGAATATGCCAAGGAATGTCCCGATTGCTACAAGAAGCAGCGGCATAGGATTCAGAATCTGTGCAAATCCGATTATATAATTACCCATAGAGACTCCTTTAGAACCACATTGCCTTTGGCAGGATCAGGCCAAAGCCATAGCGGAAAAGAACAAAGATGACAGCAGAGATAACCAGAGACAGAAGGCCATAGAAAATAATACGCTTCCGGCTTTCCTTCTCATGAGACATGATTATCATCTGAGACCATAGATATAGAAATGAAGCAGGGCCGAATCCGATCTTATCCATAAAGAAGCAGAACAGCGCAAAGCTAAGCAGTACAAGGATGACTTTCACATTTCCTTTTCTGACTGCCGCCTTATCTGTAATCTGCTCACCTTCTTCAGCTTCATCGGCAAGCTCCATAAGACTCTTCTTTCCTGATTCAGCCTCATTGCTTTTCCTGATGGAGAGGATGCCCTGCAGAATAATCACCACAGCGCAGATCATCATGATTACTGCAACAATCTGCGGAAACCTCGCAGAGCCTACAATAGGATCTATGAATACGATTTTCTTAATGCTGAAGGTAAGAGCAAAATAGACAGCAGCAACAATAAAAACTACGGTTCCAGCTATGATGTCTTTATATTTCTTCATATAATCTCCTATGAAATAACGAATTGATACAAGCAGATAGAAATCTGCTATCTGAAAGAGCCCCAAACATTGTTCTATGTCTGTTCAGGGCTCTTTAATGATTCTGATTATTCAGAATGAGTCAATCAGACTCCATAGTGAGTCTCAAGCAGCTTCTGATACTCAACAAGCCTCTCTTTGCATGACTCAAAATATGCTGGCTCATCCTCTGGTGCTACATAGGAAACTGAATAAGCTACAGCCTCTGCATCCTTCTGGAAATCAGGATTATTGCATATATCCTTAAGCGCTGATGTGAACTTGGCAATGATCTGAGGATCAGTCCCTGGAGTGAAGAATGTCCCGAAGAACTTATCTACCACAAAATCAACTCCGCATTCCTTCATTGTAGGAACCTCAGGATAATCTGCATATCTTTCCTCGTTGAAGAATGCAAGGATATGGAAATCACCGGATTCAACATAGTCCTTGACAAGACCGACAGGAGCCTTCATGAAATCGATATGCCCGCCCATCATTGATCCGATCTGATCAGATACTGCTCCGGAATCAACAAGCTGGAACTTCACATCGAAGTCTTCCTCCATCATTGCTATGATTGCAGTATCATTTGTTGCAAGCTCAGTCCCGAACTTTATCTTACCAGGATTGCTCTTTGCAGCAGTAATGATCTCATCCACTGATGAATAGTTCTTTGAAAGCAGGCATGTTGTGAATACCTTGAAAGGAATTCCGCCAAGCGTGAATCCATCATAGTCAAAATTTGTCGTTCCGCTGATCCTGTTTGTCAGGATAGCTTCATGCGCAACCTGCAGAGTATATCCGTCTGGCTTCTGGGAACGCACATAGTTGGAAGCAACAGATCCTGCGCCGCCGGACATATTCGTAACAACAAATGACTGTCCGAAATACTCTGTCATATACTTTGCAATCAATCTGGCGGCTGTGTCTATTCCACCTCCGGCATTTGCTCCTACAATAAGCTGCACAGGCTCGCCTGGCCAGTTGGATGCAGCATCTGCTGATGACTCCTTCGTACCGTTTGCAAACAGGCATGCTGCTATAGAAATAAGAATTAAAACAGTAAATGCTTTCTTCATCTCCACTCCTCCTTTTTTCTCAAGTAGAAGTGTAGAATAGCAATCTTTTGCTGTAAACTATAAAAAGCATGAACTTAAAAACCTTATTTCATGCTAGCTAATTGCTGTTTTTCGGCATCTTATTTTATTGAATAAAAAAAGTATCTCTCAGAAAAGCTTATCAAGAACCAAAGACGCAGCACTTGTAGTAAGCGGGGAAGAAAAGCTCCCCTGCTTTCTGAATACTACGCTCTGAGAGCATGTCATCCTAAGCCGCCCAGCTGCAGTCGAAACTGCAACATCAAAATACAGTGGCGATAACTCAACTAAAAGGCCAGAGAGCAGCACAAGATCCGGGGCTGTGACATTTATATAATTCGCAAGTGCGATGCCAAGTATCCTGGCCTTCTCTGTTATGACCGATACAGCACATTGATCCCCGGAAGCCGCTGCTTCGCATATATCCTCAATCGAGACATTGTCAACAGAGCCGGATATCAGAGTTGCCTCACCGACTTTCACTCTGTTCCTGAATGCATCTATGATTGCTGGGATTGAGGAAAAGCAGTTTATGCATCCATATTGACCGCATCTGCATAATGGACCATCTATATCAACAACCATATGGCCGAAGGCATCTTCATAGAAAGGCGATTTCCCCCTGACACTTCCATCCACAACAAATGCTGAGCGGATATTCATTGCACATAGAATATAGAGCATGCTCCTGCATGATTTTCCCATCCCATAATGATATTCCAGCGATGCAGTTGCCGTTATTCCCTTTTCAGCAAATACCGGAAAAGAGAAGACAGATCTGAGCTTATCAAGAAAAGGGAACTCAAACCACCTATCATCCATATACTGTGCTATCGGAGGATTATGCATCACACCATGCTCGTCCTTGAGCGCACCAAAGAGGATGACGCCTGCCCCGATAATAGACTCATCACATATTCCCATCTCCTGTTTCAGAGCCGAATAGGAATCAAGTATCCTCGAAATTACAGATTCAGGGTCATCTGAGCTATGTATCCTGAAATGCTTTATCGAATGCAGTTCCAGGCGGAAATCAGCAACAGCAACCTCACAGTATATCGTAGATATGTTTATGCATAATATGAAAAGGCTTTTATCATTCACAGAATAGATAATCGGCTTTCTGCCGCCAGAGGATTCAGAGAACCCCTCCTCCTGGATCATTGCAGCATCCATCAGCTCATCTGTATATTTGCCAGCTGTAGCGGCGCCCACTCCGAGAGCCCTGCATAAATCGGCTCTGGTTGAGTTCCTGTTATGGAGGATATAGGCAAATGCCCTGCATGCCCCTTTTGATAATTTAGCCGCCAATGATACATATTCCATACCGATTAAGTATAAAGCACTGTCTTTTGATTCAACAACATACTTTTATCAGGCTCTATTCACTGCAGGGGCCCACATCAGATTATCTCTCCAGCCTTCATCCCTCTATAAGTGAAATAGCTGTATACTGCACGGTTATCAGACGGGATGCCATTTGATGAGCCATATAGCCCGATCATGACTCCTGTGAAGCCTGTGTCTCTTACCGATAGCTCCCTGCCATCCAGAACAGGTCCGATAGGAGTCCATTCATTATCGTGAAGGATATGAAAGCGGTACTCCAGAAGGTCTGCGGTTATCCTTATCTTCAATGGTCCTTTATCTATTTCCTTTTCATATAATATGCCTTCTGGATTCTTAACAGTAAGGAAGTCCTTATCTTCACGCATTGTCTTTGTGAGTGTGAAATATGACTTAGAGCTGTATTCGATTATCACACCAGCTTCCTCTCTCTCATTCTCCGGCTCAAATCCCATTTCAGTCTCAGCGGCAAAATGCATATCTGTCTGTCTCCTGACAAGAACCGCACATGGTGCAGGCTCCGGAAAAGAATATTTATTGATCAGTAAGCATATCTCTGAACCCTTCACTTCATATATAGGAAATGAAGGTGTCCTTATTATCTGGAAATCAAGAGGAAGACCACCATTGCTCTCTTCCAGGTTCATGCATTCCTCAAATGGACTCTCATATTCTGCTTCAATCCTGCCTGTCTCTGGAGAGAATACTGGCCATTCATCTTCCCACATCACAGGAGCCATGAATGTCTCCCTTCTTAGATTCCTGTATTCATAGCTTCCGTATGGACGCAGGCCAAGCATGCATGCCCACCATGTGCCGTTTTCAATCTGTATGATATCTGCATGGCCAATGCTGCTGAACTGGC
>CAKQTF010000053.1 GCA_934276695.1 uncultured Spirochaetales bacterium | reverse complement strand
TCTCTGCCACTGTTATATTCGCCGCAAGCGAAGTATCCTTCACCATCCCGATAAGGGAATTGAACAGTGTCGGGAAAGCAGTCCTGAGCGCCTGAGGCAGCATTATCCTTCTTATGATCTGCAGATAACTGAGCCCTACGCACTCCCCTGCCTCAAACTGCCCATGAGGAACAGCCTCAAGTGCAGCCCTGATCGTCTCTGCACAGTATGCGCCCTCATTGATTGAGAACACTATCACGGCTGCAGGGAAAGGATTGATCAGGACCCCGACTTTCGGGAGGCCATAGAATACAACAAACAGCTGGACAAGCACCGGAGTTCCCCTTATCACCCAGATGTAAAACCTAGCAAGCTGCTTAAGGACAGGTATTCTAGCAAACTGAACCAATGCAGTCACTGTGGCTATAATCAGTGCAATTGAGAAAGACACAAGCGTTAGCGGAATCGTAAGCGTCAGTCCTGGCTTAAGTATCTTCCAGAATGAGTCTATGACAAGAGGCAGTATATCATTATTCATAAATAAGGCTTCCAATTGAATAAATCAGGTTATATAAAGATAGTGGTTTCTCCTGAGAATGAAAAGAGATATAAAACGACTGATAACAGGATTCTTCAGATTAGATAACAGACCAGACCCCGATTTAAAGGAAGAACAGCAAGCTTGATTGAATCTTTTCCTTAGCACTTTCTTGAAATACTGCTAGAGTATAGATATATCTTAACATTGGAGGTGAATATGCTAGGATTCATCATCTTCTTCATCGTTGTCTTTATCATCGTGCTTGCCTTCAAAAAGGACAGATCCACAACAACAATAACAAGGAAGGATAAGGATGGGAATGAGGTGACAGAGACAAGAGTCACAGAGCATCATTCCGCAGGACAGACTGCAGCAAGAATAGTCCTGATAGTTATCGGTATAAGCACGCTCCTATTCCTTCTGGTTCTCTGCTCGGCTTTTACTAGCTGACTGAGACATGCAAACATAATCATATCATTATAGAAGAATCTCCGATTATATTTTCAATTCTGCTCTCATTAAATGCAAGCCATAGATTAGGCATGCAAATACGGACCAATATCCTAACCTTAGAGATAAGCATTAAGCTATATGATTATTCTCTGAATTATTAGATGTTATTCCAATAAGAAGGTTCGGAACATATAAATCCTCATCAAGATGATCCCAATGGATTCCTAGGCCTCCACCACTCAGGCAATAATCTGATATTTCATTCCTTGTTGCATCCTTAAGCCTATCAAAATAAGCAAGTGGAACAGAAAGCTGCCTGCCATCAGAAAGAAGAATCCAGAGATTATCATCATCACTCCATACTTTAAGAGCTCTTGCATTATCTAACGAAAAACCCATTCCAAGCCTCCATTAATATTTTTTCATTATCATGAATGATAATCCCAATTTCCTTTAATTCTTTAGCTGAGAAACCGTCATTCTCTGCTAACTCTACTCTTCCACCAATCCAGTATTTAGCCAACGCTCCATGTTTTCTTACATGAATATGACATGGCTCTAACGGATAGCCCTCATTTGAAAAGAAGAAGAATCTATAGCCATTTACAAGAAGAACGCTTGGCACATTATTAATATAACATATAATCATCGCAAAACGGCAATATCAATATTCATATACTTCTCTTTTCTTCAAATTATTTTATAAATAAAACATTTTTAACAACTCTAAATTAAAAACTATCATAATGACTAACAGATTAATCGCACTCCTATTCCTTCTGGTTCTCTGCTCAGCACTGAACTGACCTGTCATCAGGCCTTCTTATTCACAGGGACCATAAGAAGGACCATGGCTAAAAGCAGAACAGATACAGATGCCCATATTGCAGTTCTCCCGATGTGCTTAGACAGGACAGCGCCAAGGCCAGCTCCTATCATAAATACAGCTATTACAAGCATATAGTACAGAAACTTATCGAATTCAGACTTATCTTTAAGCCTTATCGACCTGCTTAATGCAGACATTCCTAGCTTTATATTCCCAACACACATAGTCGACGCATAGCTATAGCCGCGGACAGTGCGGAAAGCCTGAACCTGCAGTGCGCAGGAGAAAGAGACAAGCGCATTTGCAATATGGTACATGGAATCAGGAAGGAGTCCTACGATGAACAGCAGAGATGCCTCAAGATAAAGGACAACATGCTGCCATTCACCAAGCCTGAACAGGGCCTTCTTATGCCCTTCAATCTCATCAGAGAGGAATATGCCAAGGGCATATGACAGAATCGGTATGACATAGTGAAGCGCCATCCGGAAATCCCCGGAGAAAAGATACGAAGCCATCAGCACTATGTTGCCAGTCTGGCCATTTGCAAACACATGCCTTCTGACAAAATACGTGTATGCATCCTGTATCCCGCCAGAAAGCGTAAGCAGCACCATTATCGAGAGCGAATCAACTCTCTTCTCAATATTCCTCTCCATACCAACAGCATTATATATTCATAGCCTTCCTGAATAAAGAAGGCCAGGCTATCAGTCCTTCTTCATCAGCCCTGCACCTTCCTTCCATGCAGTGCCAATCTTCTCACCTACCCTGTAATAGCTTCTTGAGAATGTATCAAAGATAAGGCCATCAAGCTTTCTGATATCAACATTCCCTTTCTCATCAAGCACATCATCCCTGACAAGCGCATTAAGGATCTCTCCCTCAACATGGCATAGTGATGGACGCTCTGTAATCTCAGAGACACTGCATTCAAGGGTAATCGGGAAATCCGTTATCACAGGAGCATCCACGACTTCGCTCTTAACTGCTCGGAGCCCGCTTCTTGCAAACTTATCAACAATCTTATTGCCGCTGGCAATCCCGAAGAAATCAGCCTCCTTAATATGAGCGCCGTCTGCAACGCTTACAGTAAAGGCCCTTCTCTTCCTTATGTTCTCAGAAGTCTTATGATCCGGAGAAAGATTCAGCGAGACTTTTGTGTCATCGGAAATCCCACCCCAGGCCATATTCATGGCATTCACGCTGCCATCGTCATTATAAGATGCGATGATCAGTACCGGCATCGGAAACAGAAAAGGCTTTGCACCTAAACTCTTCATAATAGAATCCTCCTTCCGATAAGATCTGCATGTTTTCAGATCAAGTCAAGAACTTTCTTGACCCATAAACAGCTATATATGAAAATAAGAGAATGAATAGCCAGCAGCGAGGCAGGCTTGATTTCATCCTGTCTTATCTTGATTCAGTTGAATTCGCTTCCGTAAAAGAGCTTTCAGATAAGCTCGGCGTCACAGAAATGACTGTGCGGAGAGACATTGAGATTCTGCGTAACAATGGTATGATCAGGCAGCTGCATGGTGCAATAACCAGAAGCATAGACCAATCTGGGTTCAAGATCAAAGAGAACAGCTATGACATAATGCAGATCAGATCGATAAAAGAACAGGAAAAGGAACGGATCGGAAAAGAAGCTGTCCGCATGATCAGTCCTGGAAGCATAATCTTCATAGACATCGGAACAACAGCTGCTGCAATTGCGAAGGCAATACCTGCTAAGTCAGATATCACTGCAGCATGCTTCTCCATGAATGTATTCAATGAGCTAGTGAAAAAGAATCTGCAGGGCATCTACCTAGCTGGAGGATTCTATCATCCGGATACACAGGCATTTGAATCAGATGAATCAGTAAGCAGCATACAGAATATACGAGCCAATACAGCATTCATTGTACCTTCTGGCATTTCCATGGATATGGGGCTGACTGCAATGACGCCGTATGAGGCGAGGATCAAGCGGATGATGACTGAGAATGCAGACAGGAGAGTACTTGTTGCTGATTCCTCGAAGTTCTCTTCAATAAGGGCCTGCTTCATTTCTTCCTTTGAGAGAATAGATGCTGTAGTCACTGACAGGGGGCTTTCCGGCGAATGGATAGAATTCATAAAGGCCTCTGGCACCGAATTGCATCTATGTTAGGTATCTAACTTATTCTTAATACGCTATGTCAGATACAATTATGATGTTTAATTAACGATTCTGCTTGTTAAATTCATAACTTTATTCTATTTTACAGATTATCAAGGGACATATGGATAAAGTAATAGTCATAAGCATAGATGCTCTGATAAGTGATGATATAGCAGAATTCGGGAAGCTTCCTAATATGGCAAAGCTGTTAAGCGGCAGAGTGGCAGTTGCAGAGAAGATACACTGCATTTATCCCACATACACATATCCATGCCATACATCGATAATGACAGGATGCTATCCTGATAAGCATGGGATATACCATAATGATGTATTCGACCCGCTGTCAGATCACGATAAATGGTTCTGGTTCAGGGATGCAGTGAAAATGCCTACCATGATCGATGCGGCGGCTAAGGCAGGACTTACAACAGCAGCTGTGGCATGGCCTGTGATGGGCGCATGCAGCGCTGACTATCTTATCGCAGAGATATGGACAGAGAATGAGAAGGATGATCCTGAGGCTGTATTTGACAGGGCGGACTCTCCTGCTGTGAAGCATATCTTTGATAAGAACAGGCATCTTCTGGACTGGATGAGAACCCCAGGGCTTGACTACTTCGCTGCGGCTTCCGCTTCTGACATAATCAGGGAATTCAGCCCTGACCTGACATTCATCCATCTATCATACCTTGATCATCAGAGGCACAATAACGGACAGGAGACTGAGAAGAACCTCAATGCAATCAGATTCATCGATGAGCGGCTCGGCGAGATCATAAGAGCAGCTGAGGATGCAGGCATATATGACGATACGACATTCTTCATCCTCGGAGACCACGGGCACATGAATGTCAGCAGAATCTTCAATGTGAATAAGGCCCTCGCAGACAGAGGCTATATAACACTGGATGATAGCGGCAGGGTCATAGACTGGAAGCTTTTCGTGCATAGTGCATCATTCTCTGGCCATGTGTATTCGAATGGGATAAGCGAAGATGATGCTGTAAGGGTGCTTGAGGAAATCCAGAAGGAATACCCTGGCAATATTGAAAGGATCATGACACGCTTTGAGGCAGAGGAGCTATATCACCTCGATGGGCCATTCACTCTTGTGCTGGAAGCAGAGAACAATGTGATCTTCGGCAAGGATCTGACAGGCAGCATCTCATCATACCCAGAGAAGGGATGCTACAAGTTCTCAGACTCAACTCATGGCTTTGCTCCTGAGAAAGGCCCGAATCCGCCATTCATAGCAGCCGGTAAAAGAGCAAAGGACAGCGCATTCATAAAGCATGCGCGGCTAGTGGACGAAGCCCCGACAATAATGAGCATATTCGGGCTTACGCTGGATGGAATAGACGGAAGAAAGCTCGATCTTATAGAGGAGGAATGAGAATGCCAGAGAACTATGATCCATGGCAGAATGTCATAACAAAGAACGGCTACAGGGCGGATGAGATCATATCTGCACTACAGAAGGAGATAAGGAGAGGCCACGAAGAGAATGCAGCAGCAATAGCTCATGAGATGATCAGCACAGGCACAGATCTTGAGAACTACCTATGGTCAAGGCTCCGCACAATATCCGTCGAGGATATCGGGCTTGCGGACAGGAATGCTGTGCTTACTGTCCATGCCCTTGATATAATGCGACGGGAAGCCCTTATGCCCCATGATCGGGAGATGTTCGCAATCCATGCTGTCAGATATCTTTCAGCAGCGCTTAAGGACAGATCCACTGACGAGCTTCTCAACTATATAAAGAAGGGCAGCATCCTTCCGGAGATCCCGGACTATGCCCTCGATAAGCATACAAAGAGAGGACAGGAGATGGGACGGGGCTCAGAGCATTTCATGACTGAAGCATCAAAGGTTAAGCCTGAATGGGAAGACAGGGACAGGACCTACCACGACAGGCTCATAAGCATAATGGGAATATAAGCAGGATTCCCAGATATCGCCTAAGGGAATCCTGCAGGAACACACGGAGCTATGCAGATCTGCATAGCTCCTTTCATTATGAAAAAAGAGGATGCTCATCACATCCTCTTCAAGCATCAGAGACGCTTAGTTATCACGCTCAGCAGAGCTCATTATGCCTTTCCACCAGTCGGAGTAAGCAACAGTTCTCATGTTCTTGTTACCCCACATATAGCGGCCAAGCAGCTGATCTCCAAGCTGGAGCCATTCGTCATGCCACTTCTGAGCAGTTGCGGAGCCGAATGATGTAAGAAGGTTTCTTGCCTCATCTTCCTTGCCCTGGCGAACAAGACGAGCAGCAACAGTCTGAAGGTTATCAACAACCTCATACTGCTCTTCCATAATAGGATCACGGAATGCATGGATATCCTCGATAGCGCTCTTGTAGTTGATTCTTGCAATCTGCTGGACATAGCTGTTTGTCCACCATCCGCTGTTCCTGTCAAATGCCTCATATCTGTTACCTGTTGTATAAAGCTCAGGAAGGGAATTCATTGAAGGCCAAAGCGGTGTGAGATATGTTGAATCAGGAGCACCATAGCCATACCATACAAGGCACTTAACCGGATCAGGCAGCCATGCTTTGACATTAGCGATCATGACATAGCATGTTCTGAAGAGGTTGATTGTCCTCTCCTTGTGCTGAGGAACAAGCGGATCACCATAAGGGCCAGCCTCTGGAGCCTTTGTAACATCATACTCTGTGCCCTGGTAGTAGTCGCCAGTGAGAGCAAAGACATCATCAACCGAGAGCTTCTTATCAGGAACAACATAAAGAGGGAAACGTGTAGCATTAGGATCAAGGTTAAGAGATGGAGCTACGAGAGACAGTCCTCTCCATTCACGTCTTGTGCTGTATGTGCTGTTGAATGGAGCGTAGATCTCTGCAGGACAGAACTCAACGCCGCTGTCCTCTGACCAGAGGCCATTCTCAATAGCGAATGACTTGATGTTAGGAGAGTACATGTAAT
>CAKQTF010000052.1 GCA_934276695.1 uncultured Spirochaetales bacterium | reverse complement strand
CTGCGTGCAGAGCATGAGACCGAGATCACAAGCATGTGCACGGTCTTTGCGGAATCCGAGGTGATATCACTGATTGCTGAGAATAAGGACATTGAGGATATTGCAGCAGGTGTCTGCGCATCTGTCTCATCAAGAGCAGCAGCTCTGATGAAAAGGGTAGGGATAGAGGAGACTGTGATGATGAGCGGCGGAGTTGCAAATAACAGCGGTGTGGTGAAGGCTGTTGAGAAGAGGATAGGGCGTCATGTGATCATTCCGACAGAGCCAGAGCTCGTCGGAGCCATCGGAGCTGCTGTATTCGCTTTGGAGAGAACAGGGCGGAGCTGTAGCAAGGAGCAGGATTATGCACATACATCAGGTTGAATTCTCAGAAGGCAGTGTCTCATCATGCATACTGCGGCTATCATTCCCTCTGATTGCCGCAGAGCTTGTCAATCTGCTTTATAATATGGTGGATAGGATCTACATAGGGCATATACCTTATGTCGGGAGCACGGCTCTTACAGGGCTTGGACTCTGCTTTCCGATAATCTCGCTAATCAGCGCTTTCGCGCGGCTTTATGGATTCAATGGCGGAGCTCCTCTCTCGTCAATGGCTCGCGGACGCGGTGATAATGAGGAAGCATCATATGTCATGGGCAATTCCATATGCCTTGCAGTTATCACAGGACTTGTGATGGAAGCGATTGTCCTGCTGTTCTCAGAGCCGATACTGTATGCTTTCGGCGCTAGTGATGCATCCTATGGGTATGCTTCTGATTATCTCAGGATATATGCACTCGGATCTGTGCCTGTGCTTCTTACTCTCACGATGAATGCATTCATAAACAGCCAGGGCTTCTCTGGTGTTGGGATGGTTTCTGTGCTGATCGGTGCTGTATCGAATATACTGCTCGATCCGCTGCTTATCTTTACCTTCTCTCTCGGAGTGAAAGGCGCAGCAATCGCAACAGTGGTAAGCCAGAGTCTTTCTGCAGTCTTTGCTGCCTCATTCCTTCTGAGCCGGAATGCAGTCCTTCGTCTTGATCCCGGCCACATGAAGCTTTCAGCTCGTAGATGCATGAGGATCATAGCGCTTGGCATGAGCGGGTTCACGATGGGGGCTACGAACTCCATTGTGCAGCTTGTGTGTAATAAGGCTGCATTCATATGGGGAGGCGACCTCTATGTCGGAGTGATGACTATACTCAATTCTGTCAGGGAGATATTCAGTACGCCGATCAGCGGCCTTGGAAGCGGGGCAAGCCCTGTGATGAGCTATAATTATGGGGCAGGGGATGGAAAGCGTGTGAGGGATGCAAGCAATTTCACTCTTCTAAGCTGTCTTACGATATCTGCATCAGTATGGATTATCGTGTTTGCTTTTCCTTCTCTGATGGCTGGTCTTTTCACCAAGGATGCAGCTATGATCAGTGCTGCAGTTCCTGCGCTCAGGATTTATTTCTTCGGATTCATATTCATGGCTTTCCAGACATCAGGGCAGCAGACTTTTGTTGCGCTTGGAAAAGCAAAGCAGGCCATATTCTTCTCTCTCTTCAGGAAAGTGATCATAGTCGTGCCTCTTACGCTGGTACTGCCTTATTTCTTCGGCATTGACGGCGTAATGCTTGCAGAGCCGATAAGCAATGTTGTCGGCGGGCTTGCTGCATACATCACGATGAGGCATGTCGTGATGCCGGAGCTGGATCAGCTTCAGAAAAAAGCTGTTGTATAACTCTGGCTATGGATACATAATCATCTCTATGGCTAACGGCGAAGAAGATCTTACAGAGAAGAATAAGGGAAGGCGTAAGCCTGCTCCTGAGAAGCGTTATTCAAAATGGAAGGACTCATTCGGAGAAGAGGATTCAGAGATGCTTCTTGAGAAATCCTCCAGATGGAGTGCATATAAGGAAAGCAGGGGCGACTATGATGATGAGTAGCCTGTAAATGGACTCTAAGTAGTTATTTCACTGAAAGCTGGGTTTTCAGACTGTGCTGCGATCAGATGCACATCGCAGGAAGCTAAGTATATGTTGCCCTATAATCTCTATAGGGCCCTGACTGCTTTTCCATCTGGCATCAGATAGTGACAGGCCTACCGGTTTTAAGAAGCATTGCCTTAACCTTGGTGGGCACTTCCAGTCATAGCGTATACCTGTTTTTCAGAAACAGGTGTGAGATAGGCTTGAATGATTGAGATGATCACACAAAGAAGAAGGCCATATCCCGCTCGGATATGGCCTTATGTTATTCATGCCTTGCTGATCAGTTATTGCTGGTTGATGTTCCAAGTCCCAGTATCTTCTGCAGATAGACTGTATAGAAGTCATTCTTGAGCTTATCTGAAGTGAAGATCGAGTTCTGGAGGTCAGAGAGCGAAAGCTGTCCGGCATATGTGCCATACATTGAGGCAACATATGTTGAGATGTAGTTTGTCCCGCTTGAGGCTATAGGCCTTACGATGATGTAGGAGCTTCCTGAGAGAACAGGCTCGAATACGCTGTTCTCTTCAGCTGTGAAGAGCTTCTTCTCGAACTCTGCATCATTTGCAGCTGCTGAGAGCAGACCCATGTAGTCGCTGTAGTTGAATGATGCGATGAACTGGCTTGCGCCTGGATTCTGTGCAACGTTCGATACTCTCGCAATCTCAAGGTCATGCTTGTCTGCTGCGCCTTCGAAGTCGCTCTGCGCTTCTGCATATACATCATTAGCAATTGATGCAAGATAGCTTGTCATGATCTGGCTCTCATTGTCTGCTATGTATTCCTTGATATGCATCAGTGAGTTGTCTGTTGTGAAGTCTGCAACTGCAGGCTCTGAATCGACTCTGAAGATCGTGTAGCCAGCTGCTGTTGCATATGGGCCTGAATACTCTCCGATTGCAGATGAGAATACAGCATCTGATGCTCCATCGATTCCTGTGAGTGTGCCATCAAGCTCATGCTTGAATACAGCACCGATTGATCCATTGCTTGATGCATATGAATCTATGCTTGTAGCAACAGCCTCATCATATGTCATTGATCCGTCTCTGAGCTTTGCAAGGATATCATTGGCCTCTGTCTCTGTTGCATATGAGAGAGTTGAGAGATTGATCTCTACGAATGGCTCAGGGTTGTTCTCTGCATATGTGATTGCCTCAGCATCCCCATAAGCATTCTGGTCTACTATGATATACTCAAATGATCTTGTGTCTGCATTGATAGTCTCAATGAAATCCCTCTCGGCATCGCTGACCTTGACTCCTGCGATATCTGACTCAACGCTCTGGAAAGGAAGGGACATTGCAACGTAGCTTCTGATGAAGTCCTTATCACTCTTGGATGCAGCATCGTAGCGCTCAGTATCGAATTCGCCGTCGCTGTTGTTCCAGTATCCTGATGATACGATTCCATCAGCGATTGCTTCAGCACTTGCTTTCACTCCGGCCTTGTCTGCCATCTCATTGAGTGCCTCATATACAACTGCATTCTGGAATGCTGTGTAATAGATCTGGAAATAATAGCTGTCAGGAATGATCCCGCCATTCTGCTGTGCATAGTAGTTTGCAATATTCTGAAGCTGATATGAGAAGAAGTTGCCGTTCTTAAGCTCAATCTTCTTTCCATCATACTTGCCGAATACGATTGAAGTATCACTCAGAGTAGTGAATCCTGTAGCAGGCAGAATGAAGCCAAGAGAGATGAGAATCAGGACAACAACACCGAAGACCCATCCGACCTGCTTTGCTGTTATCTTCTTTTTCTTCTTTCCTGCTTCCTTGTGGCTTTTCCTGCCATTAGGGAATTCAACTACGTTCTTTTCATCTGTAGGCATGACCTAGACCTCTTTTTTAGTGGTAAAATAAAAGCAGCCGTAAATTTTTACGGACTCTTTAAAATTATCATTTATAGCTAAGCGCTGTCAATGAAAAAGGGGATTCAACAGCCCTGGCATGGTGTTTTCAGGAGAAACATGATGAAAAGGAAGCTGTATCGTGAGCTTAATGCCTACATTGTCCTGAATTGATTTCATCCCCATTCTGTAACTTCTCCCGCTGTTTCTGCTTTTATTCTCTGTTGGCTCTTGATTTTTAAGGGCAATCCCGGGATGTTATAGATATGAGGAAGGTATTTGCTGCATTTATCGTCATGGTGCTGGTCTCTTTTGCTCTCTCTGCGAAAGAGGCATATTACTCAGCAGTGATCAATGGGTCTTATCTTTCTGATTTTGCATACGGCATGCTTCCTGTATCCCTCTGGGGTGATTTCGGGATCTCCGGGATTGAGCTAGCGAAGGATCTTGACACTAAGATATATGCAAGGCTTGAGGCGGGGCTAGACCAGCGGACTGTGTTCCAGGATCCTGTGACAGGAAACCTTCTGGAGAATGTATCAGGAAATGACTATACTGTCGCATTCTCAGATGGCTCGATAGTATATGAGCAGGGCATCCTTGATAATAAGTACGATAAGACACTTCCTGATATCCTTACAGCTGCAGTGATCATGAGGATGAGATGGGAGCAGGCTTTCGCTGATTTCTCCGATATCAGGAAAGGGAATTATGCAGGAGTCTTCAGCAATAGTGATCTTTTTCCGGATACGCTCTCATCCCAGTATCTTCTTGGCACTCCGGAGCTTGGTGGCGGTAAGTATTTCCTGTCCAATTCAATCGAGACAAAGCTTGTATTCAACCTGATGGATGATGATTACATTGCGCCAGAAGGCTACAGCGGCGAGATGAGCATACTGTTTGCGCCATGGTTCCTTCTGAATAAGCTGAGCGGGTTCTCCGGAACGCAGACTGATGCATTCCGCATGAATCTGGATTTCAGGTATAAGCATACATTCGTATCAGAGAGGGAGCTTTTCAGTGGAAGGAACCGCTATTCGCTGTATATCGACATATCGCTGAAGAATCAGCTCCTGACAGGGACTGCAGTCCCAAGATATCTGATGAAGACATCCTTCATGGGCAGGAGGATACCTCCGAGGACTTATATGATGAGCTTCAGCTCAACGCTATGGTTTGCAGGGCCTGAGGTGCTTTCAAAGGGAACCTATCCAGGAACATATGTCTATTTTGAGAATGCAATATCAGGAGGAGAGCTGCTTAATTCCAGAAACCAGTCAGGCTTCAACTTCCTAGGAGGATTCGGAATAGGTGCAGATATGCATATAATGGGATTGCTGAGAGTGTTCTTTGAGTATAAGTACATATATACAAAGATACCAGGAGAGAAGACCGGAAGCGACTTCTCACTAGGCGGATATCTCACTGTCCTGTTCTGAACTCGCTTTTCAGCGCTTCCTCTCTCTCTATTTCCTTCGCATATGCAAGCGCTTTCTCTTCGCCTTTCTCAACATAGAAGCCATTGTCGCGCTTCATGAGCATCTCCTGATACAGGGCCTCGAACTGCTTTGCGACCTCCCTGCCATCAAAGAGAGGGAGGGATCTGAGCGCAGCTGTGTGCTTCTGATCTCTTTCCTCTTTATTGTTGAGAGCCCTGTCCATCTGCCTTGCAAGGTCCTCTTCGTCTCCGCCTTTGAAGTACCATCCCTGATCCGGTGAGACAATCGCTGTCATATTAGGGACATCTGCGCAGATTACAGGAGCGCCTGAGCAGAGTGCCTCAATGACTGTTATCGCCTGGTTCTCTGAAAGGGACGCTGTCACGAAAGCGCATACCTTTGAAAGGATCCTGGAGCCTATGATCTCATTGTTCGGTATAAGCCCTGTCATTAGCACGCTGTCCTGCATCTTGAGCTTTGAGACCATATTCTGAAGCCGTTCCTCTGCTGGTCCTCTGCCTATGCAGATCAGCTTTGCATCAGGATTCTTCTTGAGGCAGAGCGCAAATGCATTGAATGTCACATCGATTGCCTTCTCATATCCAAGGCGGCCTACATATATGAGCGTCTTCGGTCCGACCCAGTCAGGGCTGATCTGCTTTGGAAGCGGAAGCTCGCTTTTCCCCTCGGTGAATCTTGATGTGTCGATTCCGTTTGAGATGTATCTGACATCAAGTGATGGATACTTTGCCTGAATCTGCCTGCATGTCTTCTTTGAAGGAGCTGTTGCAACCCAGGTAAGCCTGTAGAATGGATTGAACACAACAGTCCAGATGGCTTTTGTTGCTGCCTTTGAGAGCTTCATGCTCTTGAGCGCATACTGTATATAGATCGGGTCATCGATGAGCGTATGGTGCGTTCCGACTGTTGGGATATGAAGCTTGCGTGCAGCATGGTTCAGCGACATTCCCATCAGCCACGGAGTCGTGTTATGGACAATGTCTATTCTGTGCTTTCTGAGAATCGGTGCAAGGAACCGCCCATATGTAGGGATCATCCTCATTCCTTTGTAGATATATGATGGGAGAGCCCTTATATGGACAATATGTATTCCATTCTCAATCACATTGTCTTTGAATTTCTTGTTATATGGGACAAAGAACCAGACCTCATGGCCCATCTCTATAAGATTCTTCGCGAGATTAATTGTTGTTGTTATCACTCCATTTGTCTCAGGATAGAATATATCAAAACCAAAAGCGATACGCATTATAATTCAGCATTCCTTAATTTAGACTATTGATGACTGTTCTGATAGTAACATGAGATTGCAATTGTTGGCAATTGAATCAACAGTGCATGGAGTCTGCGCTTGTTTTCACTATAGCCATAGCTGTCCTTTTATATTCTTGCAGGGCATTGCAACTATCGATAATCATACAGTAAGCATGTTTTCATAATGAAACTGTGATAATCGCTGTATTTGTTATAGAATAAGCATGCTATGAAGAGATTTATCATTGCTGTTGCATTATTATCTGTATGCCTGTCGCTCTCTGCGGTTTCGTCTCTTGAGATCTTTGAGCTTGATCATCCTGTCTATGATGAGATGGAGACGCTGTTCATCATAGAAGGCAAGTCATCTACTCTTGGATCAAAGCCATGGACACAGACT